>CAZZNG010000107.1:0-16832 GCA_964655505.1 uncultured Litorilinea sp.
TTCCGCAATTTTGAGATCTTCCTGGCGACGATCCGCAATGGCTCGGTGCAGATCCGGCAGATTACCAACAGCCCGGCAGGGACGACCAACGATCAACCGGCCATCAATGCCGCGGGCGATCGCATTGTCTATACCGCGGGGATGGGGCAGGCATGGCAGATCTATGTGTGGGATGAGAATCGGGGCGCGGCCACGCAGTTGACCAGTTCGGGCTCGAATACGCAGCCGGCCATCAACGCGGACGGAACCCACATTACCTATATTGGCACCAACAACCAGGGCCGGACGCGCGTGATCCTGCATACGCTCAGCGCGGATGGGACCGAGGGCCGCTCGGAGCCGCTTGTTGGGCCGTCGGCCAACGCCACCTATCGCAACCCGAATTTGAGCGATGACGGCGGGCGCGTGGTCTATGTCGAGGACGCAGGCTCGGGCAGCAACCGTCGGGTCAGCGTGGTTCTGTATGACGTGGGGAGCCGTCTGCCGGTGGTGATTTCGCAACTGGGCGACGGGATCGGCGAACAGCCGACCATTAGCGGGAATGGCACGCGCATAACCTATGTGGGCACGCCCTCTGTAGGCGGCAGCACGGATGGGGCCAGCTCGGATATTTACGCGCACGAGTGCCCGCGAGCCGACCTGTCGCTGGAATTTGTGCAGCAGCCGCCCGCGACGGTGTTGGCCGGAACGGATTTGACCGTGCGGCTGCGTGTCACGAATCATGGGCCTTCGGTGGCGAGAGGTGCGGCCATTGAGGTGAATCTGACCGATGTCGCGCCGCTGCCTGCCAACGTGACACGGGTGCTGCCCGCCCAATGTCGCAGTGCGCCCAACGGCAATGCGCTGTGTGATTTGGGCGATTTGAACGTGGGCCAATCGGTGACCCGCGACTTTGTCTTTGAACTCCCCAGCAACGCGGGCTTGGCCGATATTGAGTATGCCTACGCGGTCACTGCCAATGCGGTCGATCAGAACGAGGCGGACAACAAGACGGGCATCCGGCGCACGCGCGTGGTCGAAGAGGCCGCGCTGAAGATCACGATGGCCGCCAACCCGCCGAGCATTGTGGCCGGGCTAGCTACCGATGTGCTGACCTACGACCTGATGGTGAGCAATGGCGGGCCTTCCCAAGCGCGCAGCACGGTGTTGACCGACACGCTGCCCACAGGGGCCAAGCTGTTGACCGCGACGCTGGTCAGCGGGGGCGGCAGCGGCGTCACTTGCCCGGTGACGGCCAACGATGCGCGCGTGACCTGCCGCTTGGGCAATCTGCTGGCGGGCGCGTCCGCGCATGTGCGCGTGCAGGTCAATGCATTGCCCTCCGCGCCGGAAACATTTGTCAATGTGGCGGAGGTGCGCTCGCTGACGGACGAGTTGGACACCAGCGACAACATCGTGAGCGCGACGACGGCTGTCAGCCGGTCGGCGGACATGCAGATCAGCATTTCGGGGTGGCCGACAGATACAGTCCATGCAGGGGCGGAACTGACCTATACGGTGGTGGTGACCAACGCGGGCTTGGCCGAAACCGAAGGGGTCAAGGTCATCGATCCGCTGCCCAAGCATGTGACCTTTGTGCGCGACGCGACGAGCGCGGGCGGCACATGCAAGGGTGATGTGCCGGGGGGGACGGTTACCTGTACCGTACCGGGCACCATGGAGCCGGGCGAGACGCGCACGCTTCGCTATGTGACGCTGGTATCGCCGACTGCCCCGGAGGGTGCGTTTGAGAATACGGCGCGCGTCACGTCAGATCGAGCTGATCCCAACCCAGACAACAATGTGTCGAATCCTGCCCAAAACAATACGGTCAGGTGGCTGGCCGATCTGTTGGTCGAGAAGTCGGTGAACAAGCCTAAGCCGAATGTAGGCGAGTGGATCACCTACACAGTAACGGTGAGCAATTCCGGCCCAAGCCAGGCGTATAGCGTGGTGATTACGGACTTGCTGCCAATCGGGATGGAACACGTCAGCCACACTGTTTCGACAGGAACGTATAGCGAGACCACAGGCGTATGGAACGTTGGCGAGATCCCGCTGCGTGAAGAACGCTTGCTGCATATCATTGCCGAGCCGCAGGTAAGTATCGGCGGCGTGCTTGTGACCAATACCGCCGCGGTCTTTAGCTCGGCGTCGATAGACCCTGTAGCTCCTCCGGACCAGCCGAGCCAGGCCGCAGTGGGAATCACACCGCAGTTGGCTGATTTGGCGGTGAGTAAGACGGCTCCGGCGGTTTTGGCCGCGGGGCGTAACATCACGTATACGATCACGGTGACCAACGCGGGGCCAACCGCGGCCAAAGATGTGGTCGTGACCGACACCTTGCCCGCGGGCGTGGGGCTGGTGTCTCGGCCGACAGGGTGTACAGAGGCCGCTGGTCAAGTCATCTGTGAAGCGGGCGAAATTCAGCCGAATAAGACTGTGACCTACAGCGTGGTTGTCACGCGCAGTGTGACCGGCCTGATTACCAATACGGTCAGCGTGGGTTCCAGCACGCCGGACAATGATCCGGACAATAACAGCAAAATCGTGCCGAGCACGATTTTGCCCGATGTGCCTGCGTTCCTCACCTTTACGCAGCAGCCCCCGGCAGCGGCGACCGCGGGCGAGGGCTTCTCGCTAGAGGTGGCGCTCCACGACCGCTTTGGCAATCCTGTCAATGTGGGCGACGGCAGCGGCGACACGATTGAACTGACTGTCTATCGCGATGCTTCATGCACGGAGCAAATCGACGACGTGCCATTCAGCGGCAACCAGGTGAGCGCGCAGGATGGGATAGCGTTCTTTGACTCGCTGGAGTATACGCGGGCAGAGACGATCTATCTGCTCGCGAAGGATGTCACCCCCGGGCGGAATGTGGATCCGGCCTGTTCGAACGCGGTGGTGGTGGGCGCGGCGCAGACGGCGCAGATTGTGTTTATCTCTGCGTCGATGACCGTGACCGCGGGGCAGGTGTCGGATGTGATCACGGTACAGCGGCAGGATGAATTTGGCAACCCCAACAGCAGTGATCTGGATCTGACGCTCAACCTGACGACGACGGCAGCGTCGGGCGCGTTCTTAACCGACACGTCGCCGCTGCCGATTACGCAGGTGACCATTACAGAGGGCAGCAGCATTGCCAGCTTTATCTACACCGATACGGTGCAGGGGGTCTATACGCTGACCGTGGGCAATGACGACATGGCTCTAATCGACGCGGTGCAGACGATCACCGTCACTGCGGACACGGCGAAGCAGTTGGTGATCCTTGCGCCGCCGCCGCCCATCACCGCGGGGGTGCCGTCGGATGTGATCACGGTGCAGCGGCAGGATCAGTTTGGCAACGCCAACTTCACCGATGAGCCGGTGACGCTTGACCTGGTGTCGAGTTCAGGCACGTACACTTTCTATAACAGCGCAGATGAGCCGGTGGACAGCCTGAAGATTGACACGGGGAGCGCCAGTGCGGACTTCCGCTATGTGGATACGCTGGCCGCGACCCATACGCTGACGGTGAGTGACCAGGACGGTCCTTTGACCAGCGCGCAGGTGAGCGTTAAGGTTGTGCCAGGACCGAGCTACCGGCTGCGCCTGACAACCGAGCCGTATACCATCACCGCGGGAACCTCCACCGGCGTGATCAGGGTGGTGCGGCAGGACCAATTTGGCAACTTGAACGACAGCGATCCCGACCTGACGGTGGCGCTGACCACCGATTCGACAGGCGATGCGGCGCGCTTCACCGCGACGCCGGGGGCTGGCACGTCCATTACGAGCGTGGTGATCGCCAAAGACAGTTCTGCCGCGGACTTTGCCTATCACGACGAGTTGGCCGGTACGCATGTGCTGACCGTCACCGATGTGCCTGGCGAGCTATTGCCGGACGCGCAGACGGTGCGCGTCGAGCCGGGCGCTGCAACCGGGCTGGCTGTGCTGACCGCGGGCCAGGTGGTGACCGCGGGGATGGCGTCGGATGTGATCACGGTGGTGCGGCAGGATCAATTTGGCAACCCTGACCCCAACGCGGGGACGACGGTGGTGTCGTTGCACAGTTCCTCGAACACAGGGGTATTCCTGGAGGCCACGGAAGACGAGGGCATCGACCAGGTGATTATCACCGAGACAGAGGCCAGCTTCCGCTACAGCGATACCGTGGCTGGCTCGCTGGTGTTGACGTTGGAGCCGGACGGCTTGCCGGTGGTGACCCACGCCATCACGATCACGGCGGACACGGCTACGCAGTTGATCTTTACGGCTGCGCCCCCCACCAGCACGGCGGGAGTTCTGGCAGGCCCGTTCACGCTGCAACGGCTCGATCAGTATGGCAACGCCAACAGCACTGATCCTGCGTTGGCAGTGCACTTGGATGGGCATTCGGAAGGAGCAAAGTTCTTCGCTGGTCCTCCCCCTATGGTAATGGCTGGGGATGCCATCGAAATAGTCAACGGCAGCGCGACGGGTGATTTCTACTATTACGACACGCTGGCCGGGTCGCATGTGATTACGGCCAGCGCGGCGATTGGATCCATTGCGCCGGTGACCACGGTGATTGAGGTGGCGCCGGGCGCGCCCGCTCAACTGGCGTTCTTGGGGGACCAGCAGACGATCACCGCGGGGGTGACGTCTGAGGTGTTTGTGGTTGAATTGCAGGACATGTTTGAGAACGCGGTAACGCCGACAACGTTGATCACCGCGACGCTGTCGTCCATGCCAGATGGCCCGAAGGAATTCTTGGACGCGCCAGGGGGTAGCCCCAAGGAGGTGTTGACCTTCGACGGCAACAGCCAGGATACCTTCTACTATACGGCTCAACGGGCAGGCCTACATGCGCTGGTGGCGGAGGCTACCAAGCTCCCATCTATAGCCAACGATACGCAGAACGTGAAGGTCGTGGCGGCTGAAACAGACCACATTCTTTTTGTCACCGAGCCGCATCAGTTCGAAGCGGGGCAGATGTCGCCGCTGATCACAGTGGAGCGGCGCGATCAATTTGACAATACCAACAGCAGCGATCCCACGCTGACGCTCAACCTAACGACGACCGCGGTCGCGTCGGGCGCGTTCTTGACCGACACGTCGCCGCTGCCGATTACACAGGTGACCATTGAGCAGGGGAATCATCGCGCATCGTTCTACTATTCGGACACGGTGCGCGCGACGCCGATGATCACGGTGAGCGATGAGGATGGCGTGCTGGCGTCGATCAGCCAGACGCACACGGTAGTCGGCGGCCCCGCGGCGCGGTTGGTGCTGGATGGGCCTGCCACGACCTCCGCGGGTACATCAGTGGCGATTACGATTGCCGCGCTGGACGCGCTGGGCAACCAAGCGGACAGCGTTGACGGTCAATATGATGTGACCTTTGGCGGCGTCGCGCCGGCCCCCAACGGGCAGCGTTCGACTGTGACCAATGTGGGCGGCGCGCCCATCGACTTTGGTCTGCCGGTGGATCTGCTGTTCGTGGAGGGTGTCGCCACGGCAAGCGGCGGCCAAAACATGCTGACGATCTACAAGGCCGGGTCGCAGGTGATAACGGCGACTATGGACGGGCCGGATGTGGAGGCGGTTGGCGCGGACGCGCTGACAATAGAGGTAGACCCCGCGGCGCAGGCTGTTGTGCGCGCCGAGACAGCGCCCTCCAATGGCAAGGTGGTGGAGAGCCGCACGCTCACCGCGGGCGAGATGGTGGACATCTACGCGGTGAGCCGAGATCAGTACTTGAACGAGACTGGAAGCGTGGCCGCGGAATGGGCGCTGGCGAGCACGGGCGCGGTGCAGCCAGGCGACCTTGCGCCCACCACCGGCGTTTCGACTACCTTTAGCGCGCGCGGCGTGGGCACGGCTGTGATTACTCCCACGTTCGGCTCGTTGACATCCATTGGAACGGGCGTCTTGACCGTAGTCGCGGGCGAGGCGGCGACGGTGCGCGTGGAAACCGCGGGTGACGGCTCTGGTGAGCTTGTGTCCTCGCAGATCCTCACGCCAGGACAGTCGATCACCGTCTATGCCGTGGCGCGAGACGCGTATGGCAACTTTGTTACAAGCCCTGCGGCGAAGTGGGGCATAGACGAGGCCACGGGCGGCGTCAACATCAACAATCTTTCAGCTATCGAGGGAACATCGATCACGCTCACAGCGAGCAAGGTGGGCAGCGGGCGCATCGTCGCCGCGTTCGATGATTTGGAACCAATCGCGTCAGGCGTTATTACGGTGACGGCAGGGCCGCCGGTGCGTCTGGCACTGGCGACGGAGGATGATACCACGATTGACGCGGGGGATAGTCTGGCGGTTAAGGTGACTGCCTATGACGCGGCGGACAATGTGGCGACGAGCTATGACGGTGAGCGGACGTTGATCTTCAGCGGGGCCGCGCCGTCGCTGCGCCCGGTGATCACGCCGACCGTGACGAATCGGACCGGCGAGGCGATTGACTTCGGTCAGCCGGTGACGCTGTACTTTGACAAGGGCGTGGCCGCGCCCACAGACGGGCCAGATACGCAGCGCATCACGATCTATCGGGCCGGATCACACACGATCAGCGCCACGGACGGAACCTTGATGACTGACCCCGCGGGCACGCTCACCGTGACGGTGGAGGGGCTGGGCGTGGAGCGGTTGGCGCTTGAAACGCCGACGACCGACTACACGGCTGGCGTCGCCGTGCCGCTGACGATTAAGGCCGAGGATGCCTATGGGAATATCGACGCATCGTATGACAGCAGCAAGAATTTGAGGTTCGAGTCTAATCCGTCTGCCACAGCGCCGGATGGCACGCAATCGTTTGTCCAGTCGGGCCAGGGTCAGGGTACAGGCCAGCCGAAACCCTTAGGTCAAGGGACACAAATCGTCTTTGTGGACGGTATTGCCCAGGCCAGTGCAACGTCGAACGGCGCGCTGACCCTCTACCGCAGCGGCGAGTTTGCCATCTCTGTCGAGCAAAACAGCGGGCATTTCCCATCCGGCCCGCTTGGCACGATCACGGTGACGGTTGCGCCAAGCCCGGACCAAGTGCCGGTGCTGTCGTTGAACTCGCCACAGGTGAACGGCGAACTCTTTACCGGGCCGGACAACCGCATTGAAATCCACGACGTCTATTCGAATATGGTGACGGATTTCAATGCTGCACTCTACCCGGTGACGCTCACGGTGGAAGCGCCGTTGGACGGGGTGATCTCGCTGGCGAGTTCGGGGAATGACAATGTGTTGGACGCGGATGAATTCAGCAATGGCGTGGCGCAGCTAGGCGACTTGGGGCTGCGTTACAGCGGGGTCGCGGGTACGGGCAACTTCGTGGCGAGCATGGCGAACCCGGCAGGCGGCACAAGCAGCCACGCGGTAGCGGTGACCGTTAACCCGGCCGCGCCGACGCTGTTGCAGATACAGGGCGCTGTCGAGGCGAACCCGCCCACCTCTGAGATTACGGTGACGGCAGGCACGGCGATTAGCTTGACGCTGCGCGCGTATGATTTCACAGGGAACCTGACAACAGGCTACAGCGCAACGCCGGAGGTGTTCTTCAGCGGCGCGCCTGCGCTGGACGGTACGACGCCGCCCGATCCGTCGGTGAGCGATGTGACGGGCGCGACGGTGCGCTTTGGCGAAGGGACGGATTTGCAGTTCATCAATGGCGTGGCGCAGGTGACGAACGATGGAGAGAACGGCACGCTGCGTATCTACCAGACGGGAACCTACATGATCAGCGCGCACAGCGGCGAGATGGACACGCCATCGGGCAACCAACTTGTTGTGCATGTGGTGCCGGGGCCGGTGGCAAGCTACGAGGTGAATTTCACCTCGCCGCAGCCATTGGGCCAGCCGTTTGGCGGTACGAACACAGTGCGCGCGCTCGACGCGTACGGCAATTTGATCACCGATTACGACGGCGGGGCCGAGCCGGTGCGGATTGTGCCGCTGTCGCCGCTGACTGGGACGGTGAGCGGGCTGACCGGGGATGATAGCGACATCATCGATGCCGGCGCGTGGAGCGGCGGCCAGGCAACGGTGAACGGCCTCATCTATGACAACGACACGGACACCCCTGAAACGGGCGCGTTCCGCGCGGAAAGGGTGGGCGATTCGCCACAACCTTTTGGCGACTCGCAGCCGATTGAGTTCGTGATGATCCCGCCGCCGTAGGTGATCGCGGCCGGGAGGTTACCCCTCCGCACAGCAAACGACGGGCCGGGGCATGTGCACCGGCCCGTTTTGATTGGTGGTGATTGGCTGTGATTGGCGATTGGTCGCGGGTTAGTCTGCTGCGGCTGGTTGCGCGTTGACGCCGATGGCAGGCAGATAGGTATGCTGCTGAGGCGTATCGAGCGGCAGGGGATCGGATGGCGGCGCGTCGGGTTCGTCTGAACGAGCGGCAGCCGCCGCGCTCTGTGCCGCGCTCTGTGCCGCGTTGAATGCATTGAAGAGGGACGGCAGATAAAGCTGGCCCCCTTCGGCGACGAACACCGTGATGGCGATTTCGCGGACAAGCGCCACATTGTTTTGAGAGCGAACGGTGAGCCGGACTGTGCTGCTGTCGCCGATGTTGGCGTCTGTGGGAATGACGAACGGTGCAATCAGCGTGCCGTGGCGCAAGCTGTTGAGCCGGAAGGTGTCGGGCAGGAACTCCTGCGGCCAGTTGGCTGTGTTGGTCCACAGCAGCAGATAGGTATCGCTGCGCTCGCCTTCGTTGAGCAGGGTGACGGGCAGCAGGACGGTGACGCCGCGACCGCCGCGCACAGTGGGCCGCGCCAGGGCTGTATAGGCGTAGTTTTGGCCGTTGCCGCGCATGACGCCGTTTTCCCAGATGGACGCGGCGCTGAGGCTGGCCGCGCCGTCGCTGCCGTGATGGCCGCGGCTGCCGTCGCCGCCGCGGCCGGGGTGTGTTTGGCCCCGGTCGAGGGTGATCTGCGCGCTGGCGAGCAGCGCCACATTGCCGCCGTTGCCGCCATGACCATTGCCGCCATGACCGTCGCCGCTTTGGCTGCCGCTGCCGCCGTCGCCGCCCGCAATCAGGCCCCGATGGACGAGCAGGCCGGGATCGGGCGGGCCTGCGACCACCAGTGCATCGCCTCCGTTCCCCCCATTGCCTGCCGCCGCGGGCGGCGCGATGTCGCCGCCATTGCCGCCCAGGATTTGACCGTCGTTGAGGATGTTCTGGGCAAAGACACTGGCGCTGCCGCCGTCGCCGCCGTTGAGGACGTCGCCGTTGGGCGGTGCAATGCCGCCATCCGCGCCGCTGCCGCCGCGGATTGTGCCGCTGTTGGTGAGGGTGCGCGCCGCCACTTCGACAGAGCAGCCGGGTTCGCCGGTTGCGCTGCCATCGGCTCCCATGATGCGCCCGCTGTTCTCGATGAAGTCGCTGGCTTCAACACGCATGGGCACGCCGGTCAGACAGTCGAGGTGGAGCGTGCCGCGGTTGATCACGCCGGTGAGTTCGAGCGGGTTGGTGGCTGCGCCGTTGACCGTGAGTTGGATGTTTTCCGGGACGAGCACAATATCGTCTGGATTGGGCACGCGGTTCTTGTCCCAAGTGGCCGGGTCATCCCACGGGCCATTCCTGACCGCGGTGATGGAGGCGCGGCGCGTGGGCAGGTTGACTTGGCGCGTATCGTCAAAGGTGGTGCGCAGGCCGTTGCTGGTCTGGACGACAACGCGGCTGGTGAGCGCGCCGCTGTAGCCCGGCTCGATCACGACCACGACTTGCTGGCGATGGACGCGGCCCGCGGGCAAGGAGACGCCGGTAAAGACCTGGTCTGTGCCGGGCGCGACGAGAGGCCGCCCCTGCGCGGTGGGCGCATGATAGGTGATTGTGCCGGTAAAATCGACGTTGCCGGTGTTGGTGATGAGGATCGTGTAGGTGAGCGCGGAACCGGACACCGCGGCCCCCGGCTCGGCGCTTGTGCCGATGACAAGGCCGGGCGCGGCCACGGGCACATTGAGCGTGTATTCGGCGTTGGCCCCTTCAGGGCTGGTGGCGCGGAAGAGGGCGCGTAGGTTGCCGCTGGCGTTGGCCGCCACCTTCGCATGGACAAGCTTGGTCCAACTTCCCTCCGGCGCGAGCGTCTCCGGTGACCAACTCAACGTGGCTGCCGCGGTCACAGGCGCGGGCAGTTCGGCGGTGACGGTGGGGTTGAGCGGTCGATTGCCGATGTTTTTGAGCGTAATCTGATAGGTGATCTCGCCGCCTGCCGGTGCAGGATTGGGGATGGCTTCGGCCTGTAGTTGCAGGGCGAAATCGGGCGGGGCAATGTCGATGACAGCTTCGGTTCGTTCGGACAGCCCCGCATCGGTGGTGATTTCCACCGGCACGCGCAGTTGGCCGGTGGCTGTGAGCGCGACTTGGGCTGAAATGGTCTCAAACCAGGTTTTGCCTTGCTCGACTTGGCTGCTGCGCACGATCTGGCCCGCGGGGAGGATGCCGCTGGGCAGCGTGGCGGTTAGGGTTGCATGTTGATCGACGTTGCCGGTGTTGACCAGGCTGATTGCCAGATCAAAGGGTGTCCCCGCGACGACAGGATCGGGGATGGTTTGCACCGTGAGCTTGACCGCGATAAAGACGAATTCGTCCGCGCCGATGTCGAAGCCGTTGTCAGCCGGGCGGCCTTGCCCGTCGAAGTCGACGGCGAGACCGGCATTGGTCGCCCCTTGATCGCGCGCGGGGCTGCTGTTTTGCAGGTGATAGTCGCCCCCCGCGGGATCGACAAAGGCGGGCGCGGCGCGGACGTGGCCGCCCAGGTCGTCGACGATGCCGCCGCCGCCCCAATCCGTGCCATTGTTGAAGAGCAGGCTGCTGCGGATGGCGATGCGGTTGCCCGGCGTCGCAGTGATGGCAACGGTATGGTCGACCAGGATGTTGTTGACCAACTCCAGATTGGCCGGAGCGATGCCCAAGTCGGTGATCAAGAGGCCGGAGCCGTCGCCCCCGCTGTTGGCCGCGATGGTATTGTGGCGCAGCCGCGGCGAACTGCTCAGGACATAGAGGCCCGCGGCTTGGACTTGGCCCGTGTTTTGGGCGATGACGTTGTTGTCGAGGCCGGGTTTGCCTTCTTGGACGTAGAGGCCGCCGCCGATGCCCGCGCTGTTGGCTAGGATGCGGTTGCCGTTGACGGTCGCGGTCGATTTGGAGAGGTAGATGCCGCCCGCGTTTTGCGCGTTGTTGGCTTGGACAAGGTTGCGCACGATGTCGGGCGCGGCCCCATCCACATAGATGCCGCCTGCGGCCTGGGCTGTGTTGGTGGTGACGCTGTTGCTGTGCAAGGATGCGCCGCTGGTTGCCATGAAGATGCCGCCGCCCGCGCCGCTGGCTATATTTTGCGCGACGATGTTTTGATCCACCGTGGGGGAACTGGTATTGAAGAAGATGCCGCCGCCGTCTTCGGCTTGGTTGTTGACAATGGTGTTGCCGCGCAGGGTGGCGTTGCTGTTTTGCAGGAAGATCGCGCCGCCTTTGCTCGCGCTGTTGCCGTCGAGCGTGCTATTGCTCAGGGTGGCTGTCGAGTTTTGCAGGTAGACGCCGCCGCCATAGTAGGCTTGGCCGCCACTCAAGGTCAGGTTGCGCAAGGTTGGGTTGGCGTTGCGTGCATAGAGAATGCCGCCCGCGTCCAGCCCGCCGGGGCCGCCCCCTTGACCTACGGCGCTGCCGTTTGCCAAGTTCAGGTCTTGGATAAGCGGTTCGAAGCCCGGCGCGACATAGAGGACGCGGCCCAGCCCTTGCGCGTCGAGGAAGGTGGCTTGGGTCATGGGGTACGAGACAAGCCAGTTGGTCGGGGTGTAGCCGCCGCGCACGCTGATCTGCTTGTCAATGTAGGCCAACTGGGTCACGCCGCCGCGCGTCTCCGCGCCTACACAGGTTCCGGCGATGCGAACCTCATCGCCGGGCTGGGCCGCGTTGATGGCGGCCTGCACAGTGGTGTAGACGAGGCTGAGATTGCTGGATGCGACCGCGGCGCATTCGGCGGGTAGTTCATCCGCGCCCAGTTCGGGGCCGCCGCCTTGGTTGCGCGCGTCGCCGTCGATGTCGCGGGCAACCTCGGTGGGGATGCCCGCGCCGATGGCTTTGGAGTTTTTCTCCAGATGGATGCCATCCGCGGCAAAGTTGGCCGGCCCGAAGAAGTTGAGGGTGGGGCTGCCGGTGATGATGCGGCCCGCGTCCAGCCGCCAGTTCTGCCCGTTGCTGTCCCACAAGGTTGCTTCGAGCGTGATGGTGTTGTTGGCTGTGGCGCGCACAGCCAGGTCTTGCGCGGCCAAGATGGTGTTGATCAGCGTCACGCTGCTGCGTGTGCCGTCGGTATCAACCGCGACCACGCCTGTGCCGTCGCCGCCGCGGTTGCGCGCAATGGTGGTGTGGATCAGCGCAGGGCTGGATCCCGCGACATAGACGCCGCTGCCGGTGGCTTCGGCTTGGTTGTCCACAATGGCGTTGCTGCCAAACTGACCATTGCTGCGCCGGGTGATGGCGATGCCGCCGCCACGCTGGCCCGCGCGGTTGTCGCGCAAGGTGTTGCGGTTGAAGTTGACCGCGCTTTCGTCCAGGTACGCGCCGCCGCCATTTTGCCCCGCTTCGTTGTTGCTGATGGCGTGATCTTCGAGCGTGATGGCGCTTAGACGCAGATAGAGGCCGCCGCCGTTCTGGCTAGCTTGGTTCGCCTGAATGGTCACGGCATTGAAGCGCGCGGTGTTGGAGCGGAACAAGTAGATGCCGCCGCCATCGCGCGCTTGGTTGTTTTGCACGCTATCTGTGTTGAGCTGCGCGCCGCTCTCGTCCAGGTAGAGACCACCGCCCGCCAGGGCCGCGAGATTCTCCTCAACCTTGTTTTGGTCGAACGTCGCGCCGCTGAGTTTGACATAAATGCCGCCGCCGTTGCCCGCGGCCGAGCTGTTTTGGATGATGGTGTTCTTGACGAGGGTGGCGTTGCTCAGTTTGAGATAGATGCCGCCGCCATCTGCAATGGCGCTGTTCTGGCTGACGGTATTCTCCTGGAATGTGGCATTGCTGAAGGAGTAGAGATACGCGCCGCCGCCCGCCTGCGCGCTGTTGCCGGTCAGGGTGTTGGCCTGGATGGGAGCGTTGCTGGCTTCCAGATAGAGGCCGCCGCCGCCATCGTTGTCGCCTGTACCGCTGGCTGTATTGTCCGCGATGGTGTTGGCTTCGATCAGGGCTTCGCTGCTGTTGTCGAGATAGATGCCGCCGCCCGCGCGCGTGGCGCCGTTGGCGCTCACATGGTTGCCGCGCAAGAGCGCGCCGCTGTTTGCCAGATAGCAGCCCGCGCCGTCGATGGCTTGGTTGCCGCTGAAGGTGTTCTGTTCCAGGAGGGGGGTGCCGGGGCCAATGAAACAGCCGCCGCCGCGCCCGCTCTCTGGGCCTGCAACCAGGGCTTTGTTGTCGGTGATGGTGTTCTCGGCGATTTGCGCGTCGCTGTTGACCGCGTAGAGGCCCGCGCCGTTGCGCGCGTTGTTGGCAGTCACTGTGTTGCTGATGACCTGGGCCGCGCTTGCGTCAAGGTAGAGGCCGCCGCCTGCTGCGGTGCTGTTGGCGTCGCCGTTGCCGCTGATCGTGTTGGCTTCGAGCCGAGCGGCGCTGCGCTCTAGGTAGATGCCGCCGCCGAGGGGGGCTTGGTTCTGTTCGATGGTGATGTTGCGGATCAATACGCCCTCGCTGGCTTCCAAGTAGAAGCCGCCGCCTCGCTCTTTGGCTGTGTTGCCGCGCACCGTCACGTCGTCGACCGTGATGGTGGACGCGATCATGTAGACGCCGCCGCCAAAATCGGCTGTGCTGTTGGTGATCTCCAGATCGCGCAGCGTGACTTCGGCATTGTCCAGATAGATCGCGCCGCCCGCGTCAAAGGCGTTGCCCTGGGGGCCGCGCAGCCCATCGGCGTTGCCGTTGCGCAGCACCAGGCCCGACAGCACCGGCTTGACTTCAATCGGGTTGCCCTCGCTGTCGAGCGCCTTGGGGTCGCGGATGTAGAAGATGCGCCCGTTGTTGCCCGCGTCCAGGATGGTCGGGTTCTGGTCAGGGAAGGGGACTTCCCAATCGTGTTGGGTGTAGTTGCCTTCGGTGACGTCGTTATTGGTGGTGAGGGGGTAATAGCCGCCCTGGATGGTCAGCGTCTTGGTGATGTAGCCGAGTTGGCGCTGCCCGTCGCGCGTGCTTGCAAGCGTGTACGTGCCCCCGGCCATTTTGATCAAGTCGCCGTCGCGCGCGCTGTCGATGGCGACTTGCAGCGAATTACACGGGTTCAGATGGTCGCGGCAGAAGTTGCTGCCGTTGTCGCCGCCGGTGGGCGAGACATAGCGCACGCCGATGGCCGGGTATTCGTCGGCCCCGATGTCGCTGAGTGAGCCTTGGGGCCGGGTGTCGCCGTCGATGTCCGTAGGGTAGCCGGTGTTGCGCCCAGCGTCATGGGCCGCGGAAACGCGCTTGATGTGAAAGCCATCATTCTTGAAGGCGGGATCGCCGTAGACGGCATTGCTGGAGGTGACGCTGGCCCCGATGCCTACGCCGCCGGTGTCGCTGCCATTCTGATAGAAAAGCGAATAATCCAACTCGGCCTTGGGGACATAAAAGACCGGGAGCGGCACCGGCGCCAGGATGACGGGTGGCGGCACAAAGAGCATCAGGGTATACACCAGGGTCTCGGTTTCGGCTACCACAGCCGTGCCGCTGTTGAAAGCAAAGAGATTCGCCACCATCTCGGCGTAGCTCTCGCCGTAGAGATGAACCGCGGAACTGCCGCTGTTATGGGCGATGGTGTTGTGCTGCATGACCAGCTTGGGCGGGTCAGGCTGGGGCTGGCCCAACAGCGCGGGCAGCAGGAAGTCGGGGATGATAATGGGCGGCAGGAAAACCTTGGTGGTGTCCGGCTTGAGGTGGACATAGATGGCCGCGCCCGTGCTCGCTGAGTTGTAGCCGAGAAAGTTGCCGTTGATCTTGGCGTCGGCTGACCCGTTGAAGATGTGGATCGCGCCGCCAGGCCCACTGGTCGAGCTGTTGTTGGTGATGCGGTTATTCTCAATGGCGAGGTCGCTGCGCTGGGCATAGATCGCGCCGCCGCCGCCTGCTTGATTGGCAAGGATCAAAATCGGGCTGACGATTGAGAGGCCGTTGGCAACGTTGTTGTTGATCACGCTGTTGGACACCGAGCCGGGGCTGTTGTCGGCAAAGATCGCACCGCCTGCTTTGGCCGTATTGTTCTCCAGCCTGCTGTTGGTAATGCCGGCCTTGCTCTCGTCAAAGTTGACGCCGCCGCCGCCGCCATTCGCCAAGCGCACGTTGAAGTTCGCCACTTCAATATAGGAGGGCGAGCCTGTGGCTGTGTTGTTGCTGATGGTGGCGTTGTTGATGCGGGCTTCGCTCTTGCGTAGATAGATGCCGCCGCCCGCGCGGGCGCTGTTGTTGCGAATGGTGACGTTTTCGAGTACGGGCGAACTGTTGTTGGCATAGACGCCGCCGCCCGCTTCCCCCGCGCTGCTGTCTTCGATGATGCTGTTCTCGATGACGGGCGCGGTGAGCCGGTCTACATAGAGGCCGCCGCCGTAGGCCGGGCTGCTGCCGCCGACCATGCGAATGTTGCGCAGGGTGGCGCGCGATTCGGTGATGTAGACAAGGCCGCCCGCGTCCTTGCCGGAGGGGCCGCCGCCCTTGCCCGCCGCGCTGCCGTTGCGCAGAGTCAGGTTCTCGAGGATCGGGGTGGCGCTGCCAGTGATGGTCAGGACTCGGTCGCTGCCAAAGGCATCGAGCGTGGTGGGAAAGGCTTCGGGGTTGAGCACCGTTAGCGACTGGTTCCACCCGCCTTGGATGGTGACTTTCTTGTTGAGATGCAAGGGGCCGCCACAGTAGCCGCTGACGCGGATGGTGTCGGGCAGGTCGTCCTGGTCGTTGACCGCGTTGACCGCGCCTTGCAGCGAGGGATATTGCACGCCGTTGTAGGCCACTGTGCAGCGTTGGAGGCGCGTCGTGAGGCTCTGCTGCGTGTCGCTGGCGGTGAAGCTGGGCGAGCTAACGGTCACGTCGGTAACCATTTCGAGGAAGCCTTGGTCGGGCGGCGTGCCCGATGCCGTGGCGCGCAGGGTGACTTCGACCTGCTGATCAACCGCCAGGCTGCTAAAGGTACAGCTTGTGCCTGAACAGCCCGGCCCCGTAATGCTCGATGCGCTCTGTTGCGACGGGAGGGCAAAATTGAGCGTTATGTTGTCGAGGGCGCTCTGGCTGTGGTTGACGATCTGGGCGCGGTATTCGATGGTGTCGCCGCTGCCCACCGCGGGCGGCGAAGCCGTCACCTTGAAGTGAACCCCCTGGGGATAGGTGTGTTCATAGGCCCCGGCGTCGAGGCCAAAGGCGCGCGGGCGCGGTACGCCGAGGATGTCGGTGGTCACGCCCGTGTCGAAGCCGCCGCTAACGTCGCCAATGTCGAACGCGGCAGAGCCGCGTTGGATGGCATAGTTGCCGCTGCCAGGATCGACAAAGAGCGGGTCGCCGATGATGTTGCCCTGGGCCGGGCTGTACGCGCCGGGACCGTCCCAATCGTTCTCACGGTTATACCAAAGGTTGCCGTAGATGGCGGCTGTGCTGCCGGTGAGCAGCATCATGCCGAGATCGTGGCCCGCGATGATGTTGTTGGCGAGCGTGAGAACGCTGGTTTCAGTGGTGCTGCGAGTCGCGTAGAGGCCGATGCCGAGCGTGCCCTCTTGAGCAGCGCGGTTGGCGTTGTCCGCCAGGGTCACATGGTATAGGGCCATGTTGCTGTCGAGCACATAGATGCCCGTGCCGTAGGTGGTGGAGAGCGCGACGCTGTTTTGGGCGATGACGCTGTTGGTCATGGTGATGACGCCGCCGCGGACGTAGAGGCCGCCGCCTT
>CAZZNG010000108.1:0-14915 GCA_964655505.1 uncultured Litorilinea sp.
AGCGCCCCAGTGATCAGCCCAATGGTAGCGGTGGTCAAAAAGATCGCCATCGGATCGTTGCTGCCTGATTCCAGTTCGAGCAGCGGGCGCAGCGGGGGACGCAAGGCGACACCGCGCGAGCGCAGGATAGCAAACACGGCAGCCGCATCCGTCGAAGAGACAATCGAGCCGAGCAAAAACGCCTCAAGCCAGCTAAAGCCCAGTGCATAGCGCACAAACGCCGCCAGCAATCCCGCTGTAATCACCACGCCCGCGGTCGCCAGCACAACGCCCTGCGCTACAATTGGGCGCACTTGCGTCCACAACGTATCGAAACCACCAGCATAGAGGATGAAGATCAGCCCGATCACCCCTAAATTTTGGGCCAGGGCCGGATCATCGAAGTAAATGCCGCCGATCCCCTCTGAACCGGCCAACATGCCAATCGCCAAGAACACAAGCAGGGTTGGCACACCAAGCCGGCCCGATGCGCGGCTGGCGATTACCCCCAAAAGCAGGAAGATGGCAACGGCCAATATTAGAACGTCAAGGCTAATCATTGCACTCGATTCTAGCTAAGAGATAGCAGAGATTTAAAGGTTGCTGAGGTGGGTTGAACGAGTGCGGACTGCCCCAGGGTCGCCTCATGGCGATTCCGCTTGGGGGCGGCCACGGTAATGCACCTCGCTCAACTCACGCAATCGTGCCGCTGCCTGCTCTGCCGTTATGTCACGCTGCGGATTCGCCAACATTTCATAGCCAACCATGAACTTTTTGACGGTCGCTGAACGCAGCAGCGGCGGGTAAAAGTGGGCATGCAGCTGCCAATGGGCATAGTCGCCGCCATCGGTCGGCTGCCCATGCCATCCCATCGAATAGGGAAAGCTCGTCTCGAATAGATTGTCATACCGGATCAACAAACGCTGCAAGATTTCAGCCAGGCTGTCACGCTCTGCCCCATCCAACTCCGGCAGGCTGCGCACTGTGCGCCGCGGCAGCAGCAGCGTTTCGAAAGGCCACACAGCCCAATAGGGCACAACCACCACCCAGGAGCGATTCTCAACCACGATCCGCTCCCCCGCGTCCAACTCCGCCGCCAAGTAATCGACCAGCAGCGGCGTACCATGTTCGGCAAAGTAGGCCGCCTGGTGTGCATCTTCCTGCGCGGGCAGCATGGGCACGCGATAGTTGGCCCATAGTTGACCGTGTGGATGCGGGTTGGACGCGCCCATGGCCGCCCCCTTGTTCTCAAAGATCTGCACATAGGCAATATCCGGCCGCGCCCCCAACTCGACCACTTGCTCGCACCAGACATCGATCACACGCCGGATCTCATGCACCGGCATCTCGGGCAAGGTGAGGTCATGTCGCGGGCTAAAGCAGATGACCCGGCAAATGCCCGTCTCCGGCTGCACGCGAAAAAACGGCCCCTGGTCGGGCGCTTCATGCGGCCCATCAGGCAAGAGCGCGGCGAAGTCATTGTCAAAGACAAATGTCTGCTTGTAGTCAGGGTTAACGTTGCCCCCCGCCCGCTCGTTGCCGGGGCAGAGGTAACAATTGGGATCGTGTTGGGGGCGATCCTCAGGCGGCGATTTCTCAACCTGGCCGAGCCAGGGCCGCTTTGTGCGGTGGGGCGAAACCAATACCCACTCACCCGTCAGTGGGTTGTAACGTCGATGCGAGTGCTCTGTCGGTATAAATTCCTGCTGCACACAAAGCTCCTAACTAATGTTAGCGGCTGTCTCCTGTCCCGCGCTATCCTGGGCAACAGCATCTTGGGCAAGGGCAATGGCCCCCAAGATGCCTGAACGGTTGTCCAGCCCCGGCGGCACAATATACTGCTCGATCTCTTCGGTGATCTCGCGCTTCTGAATGTATCCCTTGAGCAGCAGTTGCACGTTTTCATGAATGCGCGGAAAGAGGTGTGTCTGCTGCATGACGCCGCCGCCCATGATGATGCGTTGGGGCGACAAGATACAGATGATGTTCACCAAGCCCAGCGCTAAATAATGGGCCTCCAAATGCCAAGAGGGATGGCCGGGCGGCAGTTGCTCGGCGCGATATTGCCAACGTCCTGCCATGGCCGGCCCCGATGCCAGCCCTTCCCAACAGTCGCCGTGAAAGGTGCAAAATCCAGCATAGGGGTCTGCATCCCAATCATGGGGCAGCAGCATATGGCCCATCTCCGGGTGCATCAACCCATGCAGCAACCGACCATTGACCATTGCGCCACCGCCCAACCCGGTTCCAACTGTCAGGTAGACAAAGGTATCCAGCCCCTGCGCCGCGCCCCAGCGGTGTTCGCCCAAGGCCGCGCCGTTGACATCCGTATCAAAACCCACCGGCACGCCCAGCGCATCGGCGATCGGCCCCAGAAAATTCGTATTGGCCCAACCCGGCTTTGGCGTGGTCGTCACATAGCCAAAGGTCGGCGACGTTGGATCAGGGTCCACCGGGCCGAACGCGGCAATGCCCACCGCGGCCAGCTCGCTGCCGCCTTCTTCGCGCAGGAATTCAATCGCACGACCAATCGTCTCTTCGGGCGTGGTCGTCGGAAAATTGGTCTGCGCTCGGATATCGTCGGGGCCTGTGCCAACGGCACAGACAAACTTGGTCCCACCGGCCTCAATTGCGCCAAATACGCTCATGACTCCGCCTCACCTTTAACCAATTCACAGCCCAAAAGGCTCGTTTGTCGCTCATCGTCTTGTGCTGGGCGCGCAGCGGATCGCACAGCGCGGGCCAACGTAGTAAAACCGGCCTGCGACCACCCGGCGCGCTCCCCCATGCGCTGCTGCAACGTCTCATAGAGGTCGCGTGCCGCGGCTTCAGCACGCCAATCCCCCCAATTCGCCGCCTCGTAGATCGCCGGTGTGGCAGTCGCCGCGGTTCTGCGACCACCGCTGCCGTCGCCCGTGACAAATGAATCCACCACAACCCGATCACCCAGAGAGACCAGCAGATCGGCAAATTGCTGCGTGGATGAATAGGGAAGGCATGGACTGACCGCAACCTGCACTTGCAGACCGGCAGCCCTGGCCGCGGCCAAGGTTTCAATACGCCGCGCCAAGCCCGGCGCACGCGGGGTCAACGCGCGGCGCACTTCTTCGCGGTCTGTCTCCAGCGTGACGCTCAGCCACACACGCTGCCCCAAACACGCCAGCCGCTCAAAGTCGTCAACCACTAATGGTGAACGGGTCTGCACCATCAACAGACCGGGCGGGAAGTCGCACATGACCTCTAGGCACATGCGGCTTAGACGCCACGTGCGTTCCTGGCCTTGATAGGGATCGGTTGCGCTGGACATGAAAATGGCGAGTTCGTCCAACGTGCCGCGGGCCTGGTGGCGCGCCAGTTCACGACGCAGCCGCTCGGCGATGCCCGTCCGCGGATGCACATAGTCGCCCCAAGCCAATGATGGACGGTGAAAATGGTGGACAGCCAGCCCTTTCACATAACAATAGGCGCAGCCAAACGCACAGCCAATGTAAGGCTGTAAGGTATGCGTGAAGCCGGCAAGAAAACCTCCGGTCTTGGTCAATGCACCGGAGGCAGGGCGAGGAGCATGTGCATCTGAAAAATTGGTATGCATCATCATGGTATTATCGCGCAGGTTGGGCCACTAACCAAGTCTACACAAGATATGAGTTTACAAGATATAAGTCCCTGCCCACAGCGCCATACGCTCCCCAAGCGCGCACACATCGAGCCTGTGACCAACTGGCCCCACAGAACAGAAAAACCTGCCAGGTTCTTGGCAGGTTTCACAAATCACTGCAACCCCAAACGCGACAAGTTGGCCGATGCACCCGGCTAGCTGCCTTATCCCCCAGCCAGTACCGAAGCGACCACGCCAAGAAACCCCAGCGCACTGGCAATCGTGACCCCCATCACGATGAAAAAGATTGGGCCGTACCCGCTGCGCGGCGGCGCACTTTTACGTTTGCGCGCGCTGCGTCGGCGAATTGCCTCAGTGCGGGTAAAGGTAGCATCGAAGGATTTGCGCTTGGTCGCCATCGTCTCTCTCCTTGGCATATTGAGGGGGCAAATTGAGCGCGGCAGTGTGCCCGTTCGGCTGCCTTGGCTGTCCGTCTATGTTGTCCCGTCTGTTTTGTCCAAAGTATAGCACATTTGTGCCAAAACCCAAGCCGCCATCGAGCGTGCAAACCTTAAAATTTGCCTGCCGCCCCTTTGCCAAACGGCCACGCAGTACGTAGCGCATCATCCCTGCCAACCCGCAGCAACACCGGGAATTATCGAATAATAAAGCCCTGCCGCCAAGTAATGGTATAATAGTGGCGATTCGGGCCACGCCCCAATCGCTTGGCAGGGTGTCAGGCCCATCTACCGACACGAACCGCCTAGTGGCGCACGGTTGGCGCAAGTTCGAACACAGCGGCGGCGATCATTCGGGTAACCATTCATTGAGTGATCATTGCGAATGAAGGCAAGGGAAAGATGAGTCTCCTGGGCAATATTATCTGGTTGATCTTTGGCGGCTTCTTCGCTGCCCTGGGATACATTCTGGGCGGTCTATTGATCTGCCTCACCATCGTTGGCATTCCCTTCGGCGTTCAGTCGATCAAAATCGGCTTTGCCACCCTCGCGCCCTTTGGCAAGGAAGTTGTAGAAGGACCCAACGCCAACAGCCCGCTGCGTGTCCTGTTCAACATCATCTGGATCATCCTTTTCGGCTGGGAGATCGCCCTTGCACACCTCATGGGCGCGTTCCTACTGGGAATCACGATCATCGGCATTCCCTTCGCGCTCCAACATATCAAGCTAATCCCCCTCTCGCTCATGCCCTTTGGCCGTACCCTGGCCTAGCAGCGCAGCAGCGAGGCGGGTTAATCAATCAATCAAGATGAGATAAACAAAAAGATAAACAAAGTAAATAGTGGGTGGATACAATGGAATGGATTCTACAGCCGGTAGACAATCCTTCTATGAGAATGTCGCAGACCTCCACGGATATACGCCAGCCGTGAGCGGTCTAGTCTATGTCGCCCCTGTGACAACAGGCTGCGTTTCTCGGCGATAATACGCCGGATGGTCGATCGCAAATAAACCTTTCGGGAGACTAAAATAAAGACCTTCCACCATACCCAAACACCTCAAGGATAGGAACACGATCGGTGTCTCCGTTATTCGTTAGTTTAGTGGTTTTGGCGCTAACAAGCTTTGCCCTCTGGTTCATCCGTCCTCATCGCTTTCGTCACATTGGCTGGGTGGCTGCGCTGCCGCCCGCCGCGATTACCGGTTACCTCATCACAACCCTGCCCGCAATTGCCGCCGGGCAAGACTATACCGCCACCTATCTTTGGGCGCCCGCTCTGGGGCTTGAACTCGCGCTCCGGCTCGACGGGCTGGGCGTGTTCTTCGGCCTCATCGTCGCCGGGATCGGCACAGGCATTGCCCTCTACACAGGCTATTACTTTGAAGGGGAAAAGCGCCTGGGCTTCTTCTACGGGCAAATCTTTCTCTTCATGGCGAGTATGCTCGGCCTTGTATGGGCCGATAACCTGCTGGCAGTCTATGTCTTTTGGGAAGGGACAAGCATCACCAGCTACCTTCTCATTGGCTTCAAAGATACCGACAAAGACGCGCAAGCAGGCGCTCGCCAGGCCTTTCTGGTCACAGCCATTGGCGGGTTGTCCATGCTCTTTGGCTTTGTCATGCTCGGCAGCACAGCCGGAACCTACTCGATCAGCGCCATTCTCAACACGCCCGGCCTCACCGCTGCGCCCCTGATGCCGCTGACGTTAAGCCTCATCTTTCTCGGCGCGTTCACCAAATCGGCCCAGTTTCCGTTCCACTTCTGGCTGC
Source organism: uncultured Litorilinea sp. (assembly GCA_964655505.1). Taxonomy (GTDB): domain Bacteria; phylum Chloroflexota; class Anaerolineae; order Caldilineales; family Caldilineaceae; genus QEUY01. The sequence goes on from CAZZNG010000108.1 coordinate 5,806, forward strand.
CTGGGGCCATGGCCGCGCCCACCCCGGCCAGCGCCTATCTCCATTCGGCTACCATGGTCAAAGCGGGAATCTATCTCCTGGCGCGCCTGCACCCAGCCCTAGCCGATCACCCGCTCTGGTTCTGGGCGCTGCTGCTAGTCGGTGGAACGACCATGCTTGTCGGCGCGATCACGGCCATGGGGCAGCATGACATGAAAGCGCTGCTTGCCTATGCAACCGTCAGCCAGCTAGGCATCTTGGTCATGCTCCTGGCGTTCAGCAGCAGCGTCGCGTACATTGCCGTCGTGACCGGCATCTTGGCCCACTCCCTCTACAAAGGGCCGCTCTTCCTGGTCGCCGGGATCGTCGACCATGCCACCGGCACGCGCGACCTACGCCGCCTGTCTCACCTCTACCGGGAACTGCCCCTGGTGACCGCTGTGGCCGTATTGGCGGGCCTCTCGATGGCCTCCATCCCGCCCACCTTTGGCTTTCTCGCCAAAGAAGGTCTGTTGGAAACCTTCACGCACTGGGCAGAGGACGCGCCCACCCTGGGCACTGTCGGCCTGATCGTGGCTGCAGTTGGCGGCGCGCTCTTCGTCTCCTACACGCTGGTGCTGTTATGGGAGGGCTTTGGCGGCGCTGAAGCTGCCGACACCGATGAAGTTGCCCATGTGCATCATCGACCCAGTTTCAGCTTTATCCTGGCTCCCTTGGCGTTGACCCTGATCAGCCTGGGGATCCCTTTTGTCCTCTCCGCCATCGAGGGCTTGATCTTCGCGCCCCCCGCGTCAGCCATCGGCGGCAGCGAGGTCGAAGTACATCTAGCTCTCTGGCATGGCTTCACACCAGTCTTGATGACCAGTCTGGCCGCGATCGCCACGGGCGTTGCCATCTTCTTCCTGCGCAGCCCTCTGCGGCGCGGGCTGGCGGCTTGGCCGCGCGTGCTCAATGGGACCAACCTCTATGACAAGGTCGTTTACAGCCTCTACGATCTAGCCACCTGGAGCACGCGCCAGATACAAGGCGGCACGCTCGCTCAACAGGTGACGATTACGCTCTTAGTGGCTGTGGCGGCCCTTGCCTATGCCCTGAGGTGGGCCAACTGGCCCGCGGACTTCCGGCTCGATTGGGGCAACACGCCGCCTCTCGCGGTGATCATCTTAACCGTCTTGGCCGCGGCCGCCGCGGTCATTACCGTGCAGGCAACCACACGACTCAGCGCCATCATCAGCCTGGGCGTCATTGGCTTTGCGGTCACGGTCTTCTTTATCTTCCACAGCGCGCCCGACTTAGCCTTGACCCAACTGCTCGTCGATATTCTCACCGTCGTGCTGTTGGTCCTGGTCTTTTATCGCATCCCGCCGCGACCGCGGCCGCCCCTCAGCCTCAGGGTACACACGCGCAACCTGATGGTTGCACTCGCCATGGGGCTGTTCGGCTTCTTCCTTGTGCTGATTGGCGCGGGCGACCCCTTCTTCCCGCGCATCGCCGACTATTTCTTGCTCAATTCCGTTGCGCTCGGCCATGGCGGCAACGTCGTCAATGTGATCTTGGTCGACTTCCGCGGCTTCGACACCATGGGCGAGATCTCGGTGCTCGCCATCGCCGCGGTGGGCGGCTATGCCATCATGCGCTCCGGCTTGTTGCGGCTGCTCGGCCCGGATCGGCCACAGCCACCCACCGAAGACAGCGTCGTTAAGGAGTAATCCTGTATGAGTGAACTCTACCTTCGCATGCTCGACCGCTTGCTGACGCCGGTGCTGATGGCGTTGGCCTTCTTTCTCTTCATGCGCGGTCACAACGAGCCAGGCGGCGGCTTCATTGCCGGGCTGACCGCTTCCGCCGCGATTCAACTTCAGATTCTAAGCCGTGGCGACAACTTCGTACGTCGCCGCATCGGCCCTTACCTGCTGCCCGCCGCAGGCATCGGCCTGTTTTTCAGTGTGACAGCGGCTTTGATTGGCTATGCGAATGGCGGCTTCTTCAAAAGCGTCTGGTTCTTTTACCAGCTTGGCGAACTCGAAATTGAACTGGGGACACCTGTGCTCTTTGACCTGGGCGTCTTCATCGTAGTCTTTGCCGTGGTCGTCTCTTTCTTGCTCTCCTTGAGCCGCAGCACAAGGGAAGAACTCTCATGACAATCCTGCTCACTGCCTTGCTGGTGGCGATCCTCTTTACCACCGGCACCTATCTGCTCTTGCGCCGCGAGCCGATCAAATTAATCCTGGGGCTGAATCTAATCACCTACGGCGTCAATATCCTGCTCTTCAGCACCAGCACCCTCCGCCAGGGAATCCCCCCCATCATCGCGGACAAGGATAGCTTTGCGGGCGACATCGCCGAGTTTGTCGATCCAGTGCCACAGGCACTGATCTTGACCGCCATTGTCATCAGCTTCGGCATGACCGCGTTTCTCGTCGTGCTTGTCAACCGGCGGCATTCACTCATTTCAAGAGCCGAGAGAGCGTCCCACTCAGAGGTGAACGAAGTCGCCAACGATCCCTTCAGCGCGACCACGCATTACCTGACCGGGCTGGACGCAGACCCGGATGATTATGAATGGCTCGAGATGCGCTTTCCGCTGTCGCGTCCACCGGCAGAAGGGCGCGGCTCATGATCGGCATCGCTGCCCAGTCGGTTGGCCTTCAATCAAGGAATCACTGCATGATGATCCACAGCATGACGGTTCAGAGAACGCACCAGCACACGGAGAAACGTGCGTAACATGTCGATATCGGCTCAATGGCTTCCCGTATCCATCTTCATGCCCGCGCTCCTTGCGGCGCTCGGCCTAATCATCATTCAAGTAGGGCACAACCGCAGGCCATCGCTCCAGTTCGCGCTGGCCTTGATCGGGGTCTTGCTCAATCTCGTCATCTCCCTCCTGTTGCTGGTGACGACGCTCGGCGGCACGCGCCTGGTCTACCAAATGGGCCTCTTTATAGCCCCCTTTGGCATCACCATCTTTGCCGATGGTCTCAGCACCATCATGCTCACCCTAACGGGCATCCTGGCGCTTGCCACGGTCCTCTATGCCGGGGGCACGCTCGATGCGCGGCGCTATCTCGACTTTTACCCGTTGCTGCTCTTTCTACTCATGGGCGTCAACGGCGCATTCCTAGCCGGTGACATCTTCAACCTCTACGTCTTTTTCGAGGTGCTGCTGGTCGCCAGCTTCGCCCTCCTGACCCTGGGCGGGCAAATCGGCCAGATTAACGGCGGCATCCGCTACATGGTGCTCAACCTCCTGGCGTCGTCTGTCTTTGTCGCGACCGCAGGCCTGATCTATGGCACAGTGGGCACGCTCAACATGGCGCATATTGCCGAGCGCCTTCCCGATGCGCCGCGCTCGATCCAACTCACCATTGCCGGTCTGCTCCTGCTGACCTATGGCAGCAAAGCGGGCCTCTTTCCCGTCTTCTTTTGGCTGCCCGCCAGCTATCACACACCGCATCCCGCGGTGACTGCCTTCTTCGGCGGCTTGCTGACCAAAGTCGGCATCTACGCCCTGTTTCGCATCTTCCCGCTCTTCTTCCCCGCGATCTTCCAGGAGTGGCAGACGCTCATCCTTACTATCGCCGGGCTGACCATGGTCACAGGCGTTTTCGGTGCGATGGCAGTCAACACCATACGCCGCGTCCTCAGCTTCCACATCATCAGCCAGGTCGGCTACATGGTCATGGGGCTTGGGCTCGCGGCCAGCGCCGATCCGGTGGTGGCGGCCTTTGGCATGGCCGCGGGCATTCTCTATCTTACCCACCACATGATCGTCAAGACAGCGCTGCTCATGGCTGGCGGCGCGGCCGAGCTAGTTGTCGGCAGCGGCAGCCTGCTGCGCAACCGGCTGGCTGGCATCCGCCAGATCAGCCCTGCACTCGCCGTTATCTTCTTCATGTCGGCCATGGCGCTGGCCGGTATGCCGCCGTCAAGCGGCTTTGTCAGCAAATTAACGCTGCTGCAGGGCGCGATCACCTCCTCCCGTTGGGTGATCGCCGCGGTCAGCCTCATCGTTAGCCTCTTTACTCTTATGAGCATGCTGCGCCTTTGGCAGGCAGCCTTTTGGGGCTATCCGGGCACAATCGGGGAAGAATTGCCCTCCGCCGAGATCACCACGACTCGCCGCTGGCTGACGCTCACGCCCATTGCGCTCTTGCTGGCGCTGAGCCTAGCCATTGGCATCATGACCGGGCCGTTCTTTGCCTGGTCCGATGTCGCCGCGGCACAGGTGATCGACCGGGCAGGATATATTCAAGCGGTAGCGCCAATGGACATCATCGAGTATGTAGGAACCACCCATGTCAGTGAATAATCAACGCCAGGCGCCACCAGGCGCTGCCAACCTGCTGGTCATCAATCTGCTGCTCGCCTTTGCTCTGCCGCACCTGATCTCTATCTTCGGTATCCACATCTTGAACGGCCCGACCGGATACGCGCTGGCCTTTCTGACCACCTTCCTTGTGCTCAGCGCAGCCAGCCGCCGCTATGCGACTGCCAGCGTGTGGACGCTGATCTATGTCATCTATCTCACATGGGAGCTTATCCTCAGCAACATCCACGTCGCCTGGCTTGTGCTGCAGCCCAAGCCCGACATAGACCCTGGCATCGTCGCCATGCCATTACAAGTCAGAACTGACATGGAGATCACCGCGGTTGCGTGGGCCATCAGCCTCACCCCCGGTACGCTGTGCCTCGAACTACTGCGCCCAGAGGACAAGCAGCCGATACTCTATGTACACTCGCTGCAGGTCAAAGACCCGGATCAAATGCGCGCCTCTGTCTACAACAACTTGGAAGCGATGGTTCTACGTATCTCGGGCAGAGTCGCAACCTAATGGCCTCAACAGCCTTCTCGCTCCCGCGCGTGTCGCTCACCGATCCTGCCCGCTGCGGCCATTGTCCCCCCGGCGCTCGGCTTTCTTGGGCACGCCCACGATGGCTTTCCATCCGGACCGAGCAGGGTATAGTCAAGCGGTGGAACCCACCGATAGAATTGACCGATAGAATTGAGAATGCAGGAACAACCCATGGCAGCGAATGACATCCGCAGCGCCTACACACGCTTTACCAACACGTTTTTGGTCAACTTACTGATCGCCGCCATCTTTCCCCTATTCCTCACCATCTTCGGCGACCCGGCTGACTCTCTGCTGGCCTTCCTAGGTGGGTTTGTCGTCCTTAGCCTGCTCAACCGACACTATGTCGTTGTCAGCACGTGGTCGTTGATCTTTATCGGTTACCTCGTGTGGCAGATCATACTCAGCAACATCAACATTGCTTGGCTCGTCTTGCAGCCAAGGCCACAGCTCGATCCGGGCATCTTTGCCGTGCCGCTGCGCGTGCGAACCGGGATAGAGATCACCATGTTGGCATCGGCCATCAGCCTCACCCCCGGCACACTCACCATCGAACTACAACACAATAATGGGATGCCGGTGCTCTATATACACGCTATACAGATTCGGAACCCGGATCACATGCGCGCGACCGTTCGCGATGGATTCGAATCCATCATTCTACGTATCTCAAACGGAGTAACTTCCTGATGGGCTTCAACAACTTACTCGACATCCTCGGCGTGACGCTGGCGATCTCGTTAGCCATTTGCTTTATCCGTCTCTACCTAGGCCCCGATGTACCCAACCGCACCGTCGCCTTTGATACCATTGCTGTCCACGCGGTCGGCCTGATCGCCATCTACTCGGTGCGCCTTGATTCGAGCGCCCTGGTCGATGCAGCCACCATCACAGCGGTGCTGGGTTTCCTGGGCACAACCATGATGGCGCGCTACCTAGAACGCTCCGGCAGACGGTACATTGAAATCAAACCTAAAGAGAACTTGGAGAAGCCGGATCTGCGCCCTGAATAGGAAACTGCACAAGCTTGGGCACATTGAGAGGAAACATGCTGTATGACATCGCTTGAACTGACAATGATTATTCTCATCGCGGTGGGGGTGTTTTTCATGGTGGTCAGCGCCATCGGCATCTTGCGCCTCCCCGATGTCTACACGCGCATGCACGCAGCCACCAAAGCAACCACACTCGGCATAAGTTGCATCCTGATTGCCACTGGGCTACATTACGGGGGATGGGAACTGGTACGCATGTTCATGCTAATTGGCTTGTTCTTCGTGACAGCACCCGTCGCCGCCACCAACATGGCGCGTGCCGCCTATCGCACAGACTTCGAGCATCAGCTCGTCCTGAACTACAATGACTTGGCCGCGCACGAGGCCGGTGACCCCGGTACGCTGGGCAGTTTTGATAAAAACCCTGATCCGAACCCCTGAGTTCGAGAGGGTATGCAGCCCCCGCAGGGAACACAGGCCACGCCCCTGCAATAATCTGTCCAATCTCCGCCCGCGCGGGCGCTAGTGAACAAAAGACCTATGGAACACACAGACTCTATCTCTTTTACCTATAACTTTGATACATTCCCCGACCGTCGCCAAGCCGGCAGCGCCAAATGGCTCGCCTTTGACGAAGATGTCCTGCCGATGTGGGTTGCCGACATGGACTTCAAATCGCCCCAGCCGATCATCGACGCGCTGCATGAACGCGTCGAACATGGCATGTTCGGCTATGGCGTGGAGCCGCCGGAACTGCGCGAACTGATCTGCGAGCGCATGCAGCGCCTGCACCAATGGCACATTACCCCAGATTCGATTGTTTTTCTGCCTGGATTAGTGTGTGGGTTAAACGTTGTCGCGCGCGCCATCGGCCAGCCGGGCAGCGGCGTGATGGCAAATACCCCGGTCTATCCGCCCTTTCTTTCCGCGCCCGTCAACCAAGATCGCACAGTCAACGATGTACCGCTCGCGGTGAGCCATCGCCAGGACGAACAGGGCCGCCCCTATCTCTACTATGAGATGGACTTCGATGCCATGCAAGAGCAGTTGGACCCATCCACACGCCTCTTCATGCTCTGCAACCCGCATAACCCCGTGGGGCGAGTCTATTCACAGGCCGAATTGGAAAAGCTTGTGGACTTCTGTCTGCGCAACGACCTGACGCTCTGCTCCGATGAGATCCACGCCGATCTGCTCTTGGACGGCGCGCAGCATACGCCGGTGGCGTCTTTGGATGACGAGATCGCCAAGCGCACCATCACCTTGCTTGCGCCAAGCAAGACCTTCAACATCCCCGGCCTGGGCTGCAGCATGGCGATCATCCCTGACGAGGAACTGCGCCAGCGCGTACAGAAAGCCGCCGCGGGCATCGTCCCTCATGTCAACATCCTGGGATTCACCGCGGCCACAGCAGCCTACCGCGATGGCGGCGACTGGCTGGAGGAGTTGCAGGTCTATCTCACGGGCAACCGCGACTACTTGTTCGATTACATCAAACGCGAACTGCCCCAAGTCGACCTAACCCGGCCAGAAGGAACCTATCTGGCTTGGCTCGATCTTCGCTCATTCGGCATGGACGATCCGTGTAAATTCATCTTGGATGAGGCCAGGGTAGCAATGGGGATGGGCAAGCCCTTCTCACCTGGTAGCGAGAGCGAGGGTTTTGTGCGGCTCAACTTCGGCTGCCCGCGCAAGTTGCTCACAGAGGGGTTGGACCGCATTGCCGCTGCCTTCAAGCAGGTGGCCTAGTTGATCAGCGGTGAGTTGACTAGAGGTTAGGTAACGGACCGGCGGATTGGCTGCGGCGACCGATCAGTCGCCCGCCGCTTTCAACGCACGGTCGCTGGACTGCTCTGCCTTGGGGCTGCGGTTGACCACATACAGCGTTACAAGCACAAGCAGCCCATAGATCAACGCGGTTGTGCCAAAAACGCCGCGCACCCCGACGACCGCGGCAATGGCTGCTGCAATCATCGGCGCGATGGCACGCGCAGCCGCGTTGACGCTTGTATCCAAACCATACGTGGCCCCCTGGTTGCCCGCGGGCGCCCACAGATTCATCATCGCCGCCAAAGTCGGCAGCAGGCCACCCACGGCAAAGCCCGCTAACGCCTGGAACACGCCCAACTGCCACGCCGCAGTCACAAACACCTGCGGCAGATAGAGCAGCGCCGCGACCGCGGCCGCGCCGATCAGAACGCGAACATGCCCGACGCGGTCACCCAAACGCCCTAACCACACAGAGCTAACCGCCCCCGTCACCGACGCCGCACCGATCAAGATTCCCGTCACCAGCGCCGCGCCATCCTCCCGCCCCGTCAATTCCACCACAAACAAGGCCAGAATGGGCAGCACCATCGTCTGCCCCAGCCCGCGCAGGAAACTCAACTCATAGACGCTGCTCATGCCCGGCGCGCGCAGCAAGTTCTTATATGAATTGAACAGACCAGGACGGTCGCGCTTTGGCACGCGCGTAAAGTTCTCTTCGACAAAGACAAGCGTACAGATGCCCGCCATCCCCAGCAGCACGCCCGTGATCCAAAAGCTCTCGCGGAAGCCGAACAACTCCCCCAGAACGCCGCCAATGACTGGGCCGATCGCCACCCCAACCGAGCGCGCCAACTGCAAATAGCCGAGCGCCTCGCCCGACCGTTCGCGCGGCGCGGTCGCAGCCACCAGCGCGCTGGCAGCCGCCACCACACCCGACACCATCCCCTGAAAGGTACGCAGCACAACCAATTGCTCTGCGTTCTGGGCAAACCCCATGAGCACCAGCAGCACCCCGCCGCCCAGCGTCGCGCGCGCCAACATCGGCTTGCGCCCATACGTGTCGGCCAAGACCCCCCAAATGGGTGCAGCGATCATCATCGTCAGCGCCTGCGACGAGAAGGTCAACCCCACCCAGAACTCAACCGATCCGTGTGTCGCAATGCCAATCTCTTTGACATAGAGCGGAATGAATGGAAAAACCATACTAAAACCGGCCACAGACAAGAGTTGGACCAAGAAGAGTACATATAGATTTTTGCGCCAAGCAGGCACGGGACACCCGATCCCTTCTAGTCAATTAGCCTAGTCGATGGTGGTTTGGTCAATGGTGGTCTGGTCAATGGTGGTCTGGTCAATGGAGGTCTAGTCAACGGTGATCTAGTCAATAGTGCTCTAATCAATGGATGCGACAAGCGCCGCGCATCTCCTGTCATGCCCACCCCGCTCCACAGTGGAAATCGGCAGGCGACGCGTCAACAATCAAGCCCGAAAAGCTCAAGCCTTAAAAATC
>CAZZNG010000108.1:15015-16782 GCA_964655505.1 uncultured Litorilinea sp.
AATCGGCAGGCGACGCGTCAACAATCAAGCCCGAAAAGCTCAAGCCTTAAAAATCGATGCCCTAGAAGTCGATGAATGACGCGCTCAGATAGGCGATCAGCCCCAACGACATGTTATATACGGCATGGGTCACCATCGCGGTCGTCGTATTGTGGCGCATCCGCTCCCAGGCCAACAGCACGCCCAGCCCAAAAACAATGAAGGTAGACAAGGAGATACCGTAATTGCTGTGAAGCAGCGCAAAAAGCAGCGACGACAGAATGATGCCAAAACGCGGCGTGACCGCGCCGCGGAACAAGGTCTCCTCCCCCAGTGCCGCGGACACGCCCAACGTCAAAATGCCAAACGGCGATGTCGTCAACACGCCGAGCAACTCCTCCGTGAGCCGCTCGACATCGGGGCTAATGCCCGAACCGAACAAGTTGGTCAGAAACTCCAGCAGCATCACCACCGGCACCGCGGCAAGGCCCAAGCCAATGCCCAGCAGCCACTGCCTTTGCGTCATGCGGCGCAGGCCGAGCCGCTCCATCGTCTCGCCAAACGAACGCCGCGACAGCCAGCCGACGCCAACCATCGCCAAAAGCGCCGTCAAAATCTGCTGCCCCCATAAGCTGACGTAAATCGTGCTGTCCCTACTCTCTTCCTCGTTGACAGCAGACATCAAGTCTGCCAAATTGCCCAGCCCCACGCCCACCGTGATCAGCAAATTGATCAGGATCAACATGGACAGCGCCAGCGAAATACCGTGTACCGGATTCTCCGGGTCCAGCGGCACAGGGCGCATGGCCGCGCGGCGCACCGCAGGCACAAGCAGTGCCAGCCCCACCAACGAGGGCGCCCACAGCCCAATTGCCACCGTCGTGAGCGAAGCAATCGGCAGATCGGACGCGCCTTCACCGGCGGTCGGCAAGACGCCGCCCGTCACCAGCGCGGCAATCTGGACAAGCAGCCCCGACCCAAGCCCCCCAAGATAGAGCGCGCCCAGCAAGACATAGGCCACCACGGCGACGCCCTGGTACGGTTCGCCTTGCTCGCGGCGGCGTTGGGCAACATTTGCCACCCACATAACGACGAACAGCGGCGCAAACAGTGCAAGCAAACTAAGCAGTTCCATCATGGATATGTTCTCGCTTCACATTCTTGCTTCATTTCTTGCCTCATGTTCTTGCTTCATAGCAGAGAGGGAGCAGCAGCGCCCCGCGGTCATCAGCCCCCATCTTGATCGATCCACGTCGATGCCGCCCGGCAAACAAGCCCGTCCGCTTGCCAACACAGCCCCGATTCAGCATGACCTCAACATGATCAAATAAGCAGGATGCGCGCCGTTTCTACAACGCATCATCGCACAATCGCCAACACAACTCAAATATGATTATTCGAAAATCAAACTATTGCCGTCCCTTACTTCTGCGCTTTCCACATCTCACTTAAATCGCTTTTCGCTTGAATAACTGTCAACCTGCCCCCAATAAATGATTCGACAAAGGCAAACAAAGTCCTTACAATGCTAAACTACCATAGGCTCCTTGTGCAGCAGGCAACCTTCATGCCAACATCACCACCACCTAGCCGATACATCGCACAAGCGTGCCTCGGCCCAATTTGGAAGAGAGCAAACTGGGGAGGAGAGCAACGTAATGGCTCGATCCGAAGCAATCATCCAGTCGGAAAATCAGGGGCCGGAGAACCAGAGCGCGGAGAACCAGGCGCAAAGAGAGGCCGCGAATGGCACGCCTGCACCGGCCATGCCCGCGCCCGCGCCGATCA
>CAZZNG010000109.1:0-16710 GCA_964655505.1 uncultured Litorilinea sp.
GGTGTCTGACTCGGTGTCTGACTTGGCTCTAGCATAGCGCCCCGGGCACAGGTGCGGTAGCAGGCTTTTCCCGCTTCTTTTGGCCCGTGGTGTAGGGGTTTTTCTGCGCGCTGTAGGGGAAACCCCTACACAGCCGCCTAGCCGCCTGGCGAGGGCAGGTGGGGCGGGCAGGGCGGCGCTTGGTGTACAATAGGCGGCAAATATCCATTCCCCTTCTTTTCCAGCTATGAGCAGACAGAAAGATTGAGCATGCAACCGAATATTCTTTGGATCTGTACGGATCAGCAGCGCTGGGACACGATCCGCAGCCTGGGCAACCCACACATCCGCACGCCCAACATCGACCGGCTGGCCGCACAGGGCGTGGCCTTCACCCACACCTATTGCCAGAGTCCCATCTGTACGCCCAGCCGCGCCAGCTTCCTCACCGGGCGCTATGCCAGCAGCATCCGCGCCAGCATGAACGGCAATGAATATTGGGCCGAGGCCGCGCCGCTGGTGACCAAGCTGCTCAAGGATGTGGGCTATGACTGCGGGCTGGCGGGCAAGTTTCACCTGGCCGGCGCGGCCTACCGGCTGGAGCCGCGGCCGCGGGATGACGGATATCGCGTCTTTCACTGGAGCCACGACCCCAACGACCGCTGGCCCACGGGCCATGCTTATGCCGATTGGGTGCGCGGCCAGGGCTATGACCTGAATGAACTGCACCAGTCGCCCGACGGCATCCCTGCCGAGCTGCACCAGACGACTTGGTGCGCGGACCGCGCCATCGAGTTCATGCAAGAAGCGCATAACGGTCCGTGGCTGATGAGCGTCAATATCTTTGACCCCCACGCGCCCTTTAACCCGCCCAAGGCGTATCTGGATCGCTATGACCCGGCCACGCTGCCAGGCCCTTATTTCCAAGAGAGCGATCTGGCGGCACAGGCCAAGCTGGCAGGGGTGGACTTTCAGAACCCGGCGCGGCGGCCAGAAGAATTCAACGCCAAGGAGATCCAGGCGCGTTACTATGCGATGATCGAGTTGATCGACGACAACGTGGGGCGCATGTTGGATGCGTTGGAGGAGACGGGCCAGGCCGAGAACACGGTGGTGATCTTTATGAGCGACCACGGCGAGACGCTGGGCGACCATGGGCTGCTGCTCAAGGGCAACCGCTTCTATGAGGGCTTGGTGCGCGTGCCGCTGATCATTTCGTGGCCGGGCCATTTCCAAGCTGGGTTGGTAAGCGAGGGGCTGGTGGAGTTGACCGACCTCGCGCCGACGCTGTTGGCGTTGGGCGGCGCGGAAGCGCCCGACAATCTGGTCGGCAAGTCACTGCTGCCCATCTTGCAGGGAGAGGCCGAGCCGCATACGCATCGGGAGCAGGTGCGCTGTGAGTATTACCGGGCGCTGAACCCGGAGGGGCCGGGCCGCGATGACGGTTCGTTTCACATTCACTTCGGCACGATGCTGCGTCGGGGCCAGTATAAGTTGTGCGTCTATCACGGTCACCCGCATGGCGAGCTGTTCGATCTAGAGGCAGACCCGCATGAGTTCAACAACCTGTGGGACGATCCGGCGTATGCCGCGCTCAAGATGGACCTACTGAAGGCGAGTTTCGACGCGCTGGTGCACAGCATCGACCTGGGGCCGCGGCAGGTGGTGGCCTTCTAGGGCCGGTTGACAGAGGGGCTGGATGGCGCGACAATGGCAATTAGCTAACGTTGTCCATTCTTAGCCATTGAAGCAATGGCGGAGGAGTTGTGCCATGGCAGAGAAGCCGACCGTGACGCTGGTAGATGCGACCGAGGCGAAAAATCGCTTCGGCGCGATCATCAAGCGTGCCTATTTGCAGGAGGAGCATCTAATCGTGCGACGGGATGGTATCCCCGTGGTGGCGATTATTCCGGTGCAGGATTATGAGCGGCTGATCAATGCTGCGCGTGCAGGGGATGATGCAGCGGTTGAACAAGCAATCGAGGCAGGGAGCCGGGCGGGTGCGGGCCGGGCACGCTTGCGCGCCTTTTTGGCAGAGCAAGCAGCCGCGGCGGATGAAGTGGATGAGGCGGCAGTTGATGCCGATGTGGCCGCGGCGGTTGATCTTGGCCGAAAACGGCCTGGCGTCTAACCTTCCGGGACGCTACGCCCATCTGCTCGCAAGATGGGCATGAAGCTCGGAGCGTCCCGGAAGATGGTCTACTGAGCAAATTCGATTGTGAGGAGTGCGATTTGATGGCTGCGAATTCCTATGCGCTTGAGCAAGCGGAACCTGCTGCGGACACCGATACGGACATCAATACGGACGTGACCGCGCTGGCACGCACGCAAGAGGCCAACAGCGACGGGCAACTGCTGGCGCTGTGGCTGCACGGCAAACGGCCCCACACGCAGCGCGCCTATGCAGCGGATGTGGAACGGCTCTTGGAGACGGTGGGCAAGCCCCTGCAGGCCATCACGCTGGCCGACCTGCAAGCCTTTGCCGACAGTTTGGCCGAGCTTCAGCCCAATTCGCGCAAGCGCATGTTGAGCAGCATCAAGAGCCTGTTCACCTTTGGGCACAAGGTGGGCTATCTGCGCTTTAATGTGGCCGCGGCACTGCGCGTGCCTTCGTCCAAGAACACGCTGGCCGAGCGCATTCTCAGCGAAGGGGAGGTGCACGCGATGCTGGCGCTGACCCAGAACTCGCGCGACCGGCTCTTGCTGCGGCTGCTCTATGCCGCGGGCGCACGCGTGGCCGAGATCTGCGCGCTGACCTGGGCGGATGTGCGGCCCAATGGCGACAGCGGCCAGTTGACGCTCTATGGCAAGGGGGGCAAGACGCGCGCGGTGCGCCTGTCGCCGGAGACTTGGCGCGCGGTGCAGCACTACCGCGCGGAGGTGGCCCAGGCGGACGCGGCCAGCGTAGACGATGCCGCGCCGCTCTTTGCCAGCCGCAAGGGGGGCCATTTGGCAACGAGCCAGGTCTATCGCATTGTGCGCGCGGCGGCCAAACGTGCGGGGATTCCGGGCAAGGTGTCGCCCCACTGGCTGCGCCACAGCCACGCCAGCCACGCGCTGGAGCGGGGCGCGTCGGTGGCGCTGGTGCGCGATACGCTGGGCCACAGCAGCTTGGCGGTGACGAGCATGTATACCCACGCCAAGCCGAGCGAGAGCAGTTCGCTGCATTTGACGGTGTAGCCTGGCGCGTGCAGCGCGTAGCCGCCCGTTTGGCATGGCTGCACGCGCCAGTCGCTTTGCGTCGCGGCCCAATGCAGCGCGCCTCGCACTACACGAAGCACCCTCCCCTGCTGAGTTGATGGCGAGCGCGCCGGACATGGCTGGGTAGCCGCCTGTCTCTCCGTTCTCCTTCACGCTTTCCTCTTTCACGCCTCTCCCCCATCGGCCCCTTTAACCAGCGCGCCGACGCGCCTTCTCCGATATTGCTTCCATACCCTCTATCAAGCTGCTGCACTGCCTATTGACCTGCATTCGTCTTGAACGCTGACCGCCCCGGCCATGCGGCTGCTGCCAATTGGGGTGGCAAACAGGGTGAAATTTAGCCACACGCAACAAAAAGATAATCGCAACCCAACATATTTAGCCACGACTAACAACCCGATCTGATCTTCCCGGGCAACCTTTGTTCAACCGCTAAGGGGGTGCGTCGTCGCGCGGGGCCAGGCTGCGCGGGGTGTCCTGCCAGTGCTCGATCACGACGTGCAGCTTGCGCTGGGCCAGGAGGCTCAAGTCGCGGCTGAGGGCTTTTTGTAGGCCGGGATGCTGCAGGCGGCGATAGTGGGCTTCATCCCACACGGCGAGATGGAGCGCGGCGTCGCTCAGCGCGACGATCTCTGCATCGGCCACCAGTTCGAAGAAGTCAGGCGTGGTGGTGTGGCGCAGGTCGTGCAGCGCGCTCTCCCAAAAGGCTTGGGCCGCGTCGGATACGCCGTACTCCTGGCGCAGGATGGCGCGCCGCGCGGCGCGGGTGAGGCCGCTGGTTCTGCCCGCGCCGGCCTGCTGCGCAGCGGGCGGCGCGGGTTGGGCGGCGGCTGGACGCATGTCTACTGCCATTGGATCGCCGACCATCGAACCATCCGGGACAGAGTCATTGGACGTAGGATCAGCGGCAGCGGGAGGCGGCGCGGTGTCGCCCGGCTGCGAGTTGGCGAAATAGGGCAGGTATTCTTCGGGCAGATATTGGCGACGGCGTTCGGCGGCTGCGCGTGACTCACGGTTGGCGCGTTCGGCGGGCGGCGCGTAGCCGTCGGGCGGGCCATAGTTCTCCTCGATGGCGCGGCGCAGCCAGCCGCGCGGGTTCTTGATGCGCGTGGGGTCTTCTTCCAGAACATAGGTGAGATAGTCGATCTTCTGGCGGATGCGTTCGGGCGGATATTGCTCCCCCAAACGCATTGCAACTTTTTCTGCAACCCCTTGATCGAGTAAAGCAACAACAACAGCATGGCGTTCTTGCTGGAGGGGATCGTCGCCGGACACATCATTTGTGTGTTTGTGTGCATCTTCGTGTGACTTCGATTGACCGCTGTTGTTGTTGATCAACTGTGACGCGCGAGTCGGTGTTCTCTGGGTAGTGTTTAATGGGTGTTGTTTGGGTGACAAATTGTCATGCTGCTGTGACAATTTGTCACCCCCCTCGCGACAATTTGTCACAGGGTCTGACAATTTGTCATCCCCCATTTCCCCAATAAAGTTCGGGGAATCACCGCTTCCCGGCAACGGATTTTGGAGAGTGGCAGGCGCGGTCTTGGGTGGGCGGCGCTTGCGTTCGAGCGCGGCCAGGTTGTCCAGGTGGCGCTGGATCAGCTCTTGGTGTTTGGTCTGCATGAGCGGCGGCAGCGTGGCGACCTGTTGGGGCGTGAGCATACCGGGCGTCAAGTTGACGTGGAAGATGTAGCGTTGGTTGGGGCCTTCATCGTCCACTTCAGCCACAAGCAGTTCGGCCTGCTGCAAGATTTCGATCAGGCCGGGGTAGGTGTACTGCTTGCCCTTGACGTTGGTGGTCCAGCCGGTGAGAACGCGGCGCTGCTTGATGCCGAGGATGGCGAGCAGGTAGTTGATCGACGGGTGGCAGGTGTTGTTGCCGTCGTGACAGAAGCTGCGCAGCACTTCGTAGAGGCCCCAGGCATCGTTGCCGACGTAGGCGCGCAGAAAGGTGCTCTCGTAGTTTGTAAGGACTTGAAAGCCAACGGCTTTGGGATCGGTGACAAAGCCCCGGATTTCGACCGGATAGTCGGCTGTGGGTTGCATGCCCGTCTCCTAAAAGTGCGAATAGCAAAGCTTCACGAGCGCTTGACATTCACTAGGAGACGTGCTAGTCTACTGCTAGAGAAATCGGGTTCCGCAACGGCTGAAACAGTACATTGAACTGGATCAATACACCACTTCAGCGGTACGTTTCAGTAGCCTTGCACAGCCCTACGGCGTTCGTTCCGCCAAGACATTTGGCCGATGTCTTGACTTCATGTCCCACCTGGGGCTCCGCCACGAATGTCGGGCGCTTGTGTGAAGCAGGTTGTGGAACCTGCCTTTTTTTTGCCTGCTGTTGGTTGTCGATTCTACCGGCTAGTCGGCACTCCCATTCAAATCAACTGTTCAAATCAACTGTCCAAGTTAACTGTCCAAGTTAACCTCGAACCAAATCATGCCTGGGTCAATCTTCGACGGCCAGCGCGGGAAGCGCTGGTCTCTGGCACGAACTGTCCCGCTTGCCCGTCTCTGCACAAGTCGCTTGGCTGTCGCTGACCCGGTTTAGCCGGAACGTGTGCGACTTTGTTGAGTCGCAGAACGTTTGTTCGCCAGCCTAGCACAACCGAGTACGCTTGTCTAGGGGGTTGAGGCGGAACAAAGTCCGACTTAGTTCCGGGGGTAGCGCGCGCTGCGCTGCCGCGGACGATGGATTTGGCTGTGCAGGCCGCGGCATTTGCCTGGACTGCACCGGTCGCCATGCAGCGGGATGGGCCAATGACCTAGGCCGGTTCGGCCGCGGAGACGGCTTGCCCTACCGCGCTCGCCAGGGGCGGCTGCGGCTCGTGCGTCTCAAAATAGGTCACCACTGCGCGGACAAAGCTGCTGCTGTCCATGCCGTGGGCCGCGGCCACGCGGTCGAGCCGTTCACGTTCCTCCGGCGACATACGGACCTGCAACCATTTGCTGCGTGCGCTGCGTGCGCGTTTGGCTTCATTCGTCGAATTCATAGATGGCTCTGCTTCCTTCCAAGGCTGTCCTACACAGCTTCGCGCGAGTATAACGGATCTATCCCCAATTCGTCAATACGTAAATACGCTTGTTTCACACGCTTTGGTTCTTTTTGGGTGTGGGCGTGCAGCGTGGTTTGCTGCACGCTTGCGGATGCGTAGGCCGCGCCGGGCTTGCCCCGGTCGTGGTGGGTTGGTGTACAATGGGGTATATCTTCATGGGTATCGCTTGGCCGGAGCCGGATCAACGCTGCAGACGACAGGGCAATCCAGTCAGGTACTATCCAATTGATCGACATCGAACAAACACCCAACTGATTCAACCAATTTACACTTACCATCCACACTTACCAGGCGCGGGCGCTTGCCCGTGTGAAGGAGCAGGCTGTATGAAGGTATTGATAGGCGCGAACTTCATGGGGTTGGAGGCCGGGATTCCGGCGCTCCAGCAGGAATTTCCCGACGTCGAATTTGTGTACTGCCCGGAACGCGACCAGATAGGTTCGATGATCGGCGATGCGGATGTGTATATGGGCTGGCTCTCGCGCGAGGCGTTTTTGGCCGCCAAGAAGCTCAAGTGGATCCAGTCGCCCAGCAGCGGGGTCAACTACTATTTGGACATTCCCGAGTTGGTGGCAAGCGATGTGCTGCTCACCAGCGCGGCCGGGACGCACGGCGCGGCGGTGGCTGAAAGCGCGATGGCGATGATCTTGGCCTTTACGCGCGGGGTGCGCTCCGCCATCATCGACCAGCCGAGCAAGGCGTGGAACAACCGCAGCATCCGGCCTACGATGATGGAGTTGACGGGCACGGTGATGGGCATTGTGGGCGCAGGCTCGATTGGCCGCGCGCTGGCGAAGCGGGCCAAGGCGTTTGACATGCGCGTGATCGCGGTGGACCTGCACGCGGGCAACAAGCCGGAACACATGGACGAGCTTTGGGGGCTGGATCGCATGGGCGAGATGCTGGCTGTCTCGGACTTTGTGGTGATCACGGTTCCCTATACCCCGCAGACGGCCAACAGCTTTGGCGCGGCGCAGATGGCGCAGATGAAGAAGGGCGCGATGCTGGTGGTGATGTCGCGCGGGGGCATTGTGGACGAGGACGCGCTGGTGCAGGCGCTCAAGTCGGGGCAGATCGGTTCGGCCGCGCTGGATGTGTTCCAGCCGGAGCCGCTGCCCGCGGACAGCGAACTGTGGACGCTGCCCAATGTGCTGTGCGCGCCGCATATCGCGGGCGGGACGCAGTACGAGGGCAAGTATGTGCTGGATATCTTCACGGAGAACTTGCGCCGGCTGCGCGCGGGGGAGTCGCCGCTGCGCAACCAGGTGGACAAGCAGGCAGGGTTCTAGGTAGCTGTGTTACGTTTTAAGTGTTAGTGCGTAGTAGATACCTATGGCGCGGCGTCGCCGCCGATCACGCGATCGGCGGCGATGTTGTTTATGCATGGCTTACCCGCGCGCGTGGGCGGCATCGCCTATCGCCAGCACAATGCGCCCGCGTCCGTGGCCGGTCTGGCTTCGCTCGTGGGCTTGGCGCGCTTCGGCCAGGGTAAAGGTGCGCCCGACCGTGGCCTTGACTTGGCCGCTTGCCAGGGCCGCGCCAATGATCTGCAAGAGCGCGGTGGCGGGCCAGGGTTGTGTGACCGAGTTGGTCATCGCACGGATGCCGAGCCGCGCAGCTTGATCCTGGGGCGGTTCTTCCAGCAGCGAGATCAAGGTGCCGCCTGGTTTGACCACGCCCATCGAGCGCCGCAGCACATCGCCGCCCAGGGCATCGAGGACGAGATCCACGTTGTTGACGACCTGCTCGAAGGACGTGGTGGTGTAGTCGATGACCGTTTCGGCGCCCAGTTCGGCCACAAAGTCGAGATTGGCGGTGGAGGTGGTGGCGATGACGTGCGCGCCGTGGATGCGGGCGAATTGCACGGCAAAATGGCCGACGCCGCCCGCGGCCGCGTGGATGAGCACGCGCTGGCCTGCTTGCAGCCCCCCGTTTTCAAAGAGGGCATTCCAGGCCGTTGTCGCGCCGCCGGAGATGGTGGCGGCCTCGGCAAAGGTGAGCGCGTTGGGCTTGCGCGCCAGGGTGGCCGCGGCCGCGGTGGTGGTTTCGGCATACACGCCGTGCGCGCTGCGCCCGAAGACCGCGTCGCCCGGCTGTAGGGTGGTGACGCCAGGGCCGACGGCTTGGACGATCCCCGCGACCGCGCTGCCGGGGATGTAGGGGAAGGGCGGCTGATAGACGTGGCGCAGCAGCCCCTGGCGAATCTTCCAATCCACGGGCAGCACGCCCGCGGCCTGCACTGCCAAGCGCACTTCGCCCGGCTGCGGGTCGGGCATGGGAACCTGCTCCAGCCGCATTTGCTCCGGCCCGCCGAAGGCGTGGACGCGGATGGCCCACAGGGTCGCCCCTGCCGCGGGGTTTACTTCTGTCTGTGCCGCCACAGTGTTATCTACCACAGTGTTATCTACCACAGTGTTATCTACCACAGTGCTATTTACCACAGTGTTATCTAATTGCGTGCTGTTTGATTGGGTCATGATCGTTTCCTCTTTTCTCTTTCCTACTTGCTCTTTTCTATTTCCTGCATTCTTCCTGTCTGACTTGGTTCATGCGCTTGGCGCGTCTTGCTCGGCGGCAAGCGCCGGCTGAGGGCGGATTTGCCCTGGGTGGTCCGCGACATGCCGTTCCATCCACCACGTTCGCAGCGCAAAGAGCAAGCTGATCAGGGTCAGCCCGGCCATGAGCAAGAAGGCGTCAGCCAGGGCTTGCACCTGCGCCCCGCTCGCCGCGCGCGTGGCGGCCGCGGCCTGCTCAATGCCGTCATAGCGCGCCACCCGGCTGGCCCAAAAAGCACCCAAGATCGCGATGCCGCTGGTCTGGCCCAAGGTACGCGTGATCGAGAGCAGCCCGGACGCGATGCCCAAGCGTGCGCGCGGCACCGCGCCCATGATGGCGCTGTTGTTGGGCGATGTGAAGATGCCCATGCCCAGCCCAATCGGCAGGAAGCGCACGACATACCCGGCGATGGTGGTTTCCACCGTGGTTGTGGCGGCGCAGAGGAAGCCGATCATCAGCAGCGCCAGCCCGAGCACGCTGATCGGCCGCGTGCCAAAGCGGTCGGACAGCGCACCGGCCACCGGCGCGGTGACGCCGAGCGCCACCGGTACCACTGCCAAGAGCAGCCCCACCAGGCGCACGTCATAGCCAAGCACGCCTTGTAGGAAGAAGGGCAGCAGGATAAACATGCCCCCAATTGAGAGATAGCTTAGAAAGCCCGTGCCTAGGTTGGTGCTGAATTGCAGCGTGCGAAAGAGGCGCAGTTCGACCATGGGGTAGCGCTGACGCCACTCGATCCAGACAAACAGGCCAAAGACAACCACCGCGGCCCCAAGCATGGCCTGGACCCAAAGCTCGCCAAAACCCCACTCTTGCCCCAGCGTCAGCCCAAGCAAGAGCGTGCAAAGCGCGGCGAAGAGCGTCACCGCTCCCCAGACATCAAAGGTTTCACCGCCCGGCGGCTGCACAGCAGGCACATTGCGCAGCGCGATCCAGATGCCGAGCAGACCGATGGGCAGGTTGACCAGGAAGATCCAGTGCCACGACAGCACGTCGAGCAGCAGCCCGCCCAGGGTTGGCCCGGTCACGACGCCGATGGAGACCATGAGGCCGCCAATGCCCAACGCGCGCCCGCGTTCTTGGGCGGGAAACGCTTCAGTCAAAATGGCAATGCCCAGCGCCTGAACCATGGCCGCGCCGATGGCTTGCAGCACGCGGAACGCGATCAAGACCCCAATCGTCGGCGCAAACGCGCACAGCGCGGAGCCGAGGGTAAAGATCACGAACCCGGCCAGGTAGAGCGGGCGTTTGCCGAGCATGTCGGCCAAGCGGCCAATGCCCAGCATCAGCGTGGTCACCGTCAGTAGGTAGGAGAGCATTACCCACTGCACCACGGCAAAGCTTGTGTTGAAGGTCTCTTGAAAGGTGGGCAGCGCCACGTTGACGATACTCCCGTCAATCGTAGCCAGAAAGATGCCCATTGCCACAGCCAGCAGCACATACCACTTGCGGCCGTAGTCGACTTCATGCAGGGTTTCTTGCAGGATTGTCACAGGGTGTTTTCCTTCGTTTTCGCTAGTTCTGCACGCATCTGCCCCGCTAGGGCAGGATCAGGTGCAGGTCGCCAAATTCGTGCCAGAGGTAACGTTGGGCTAGCGCGGCCGCGTAGCTCTGCGCCACATGCTCGCGACCGGCCAACGCCTCCAGCAGCGCCAGGTGGGAGGCTTCCGGTTCATGCAGGCCAGTGAGCAGCGCGTTGACCGCTCGGATACCGCGTTCGGGGGTGATGACCAACTCGGTCCAGCCTGCGCCGGGGTAGGTGATGCCGTTGGGTAGGGTGACGGTTTCCAGCGCGCGCACGACGGTTGTGCCGACGGCGATGACGCGGCGGCCCTCGCGCCGCGCAGCCGTGACCAGCGCGGCGGTTTCGACCGGGACGCGGTAGGCTTCGGCGTAGGGCGGCTCGTGCTTTTCCAGGCTGGCGACGCCCGTATGCAGGATCAAGGGCGCGATCTGGACCCCCTGGCTGACGAGCCGGGTGATCCCTTCGGGGGTGAAGGCGCGGCCCGCGGAGGGCATTTCCGCGCTGCCCGGCTCGGTGGCATAGACGGTTTGGTAATAGGCGCTGGGCCAGGGTTGATCGACATAGCTGTAGCGGATGGGCGCGCCCTGCTCGGCCAGGTAGGCAAAGAGGTCGCAGGGCAGATCCAGGCTGGCGATCCAGAGGCGCACGCGGCCCGCTTCTGGATCGCCGTGCTTTGGACCTCTGTGGCGCTGCTGGTTGAGATAGGCGGCGAGCAGGGTCGCTCGGCCCCCCGCGGGCAGGCTGAAGCGGTCGCCCGGCTGGGCTGTGAAAAAGGGTTCGGTGCTGCTGCCCGCGGGCTGGCGCACCTCGACCACCCAGAGATCGGCGGGCAGCCGCGTGGACAGGTGCAGCACGAACGGCTCGCCGTCGTGACGGGTGGCGGCCAGCGCGGCGTTGAGCGTGCCGCTGGTGTTGATGACCAGCACGTCGCCAGGGACGAGGAAGCGGTCGAGTTCATAGAAGCGTGCGTGTTCGATGCGCCCGCTGCCGCGATAGGAGACCATGAGGCGCACACCGTCGCGCGTGAGGCCGCGGGCTTCGGGCGGCGCGGCGGCTTCCAGTTCGCGCGGCAGCGTGAAGTCGAGCGTTTGGGCCGCGGCCTGGTCGGACGGGTGGCTGTGCCGCGCGGGGGCGATCCGGACGGGCGGGAAGGGGTTCATCCGATCTGCTCCATTTCTACCAGGCTTTGGGCGCGCGCTTGATAGCGACCGCTGGGCAGGTCGCCGTCGATCAGGCGTAGGAGGCCGGGTACGCTGGCTTCGGGCAGCGGGCGATCGCTGATGTCCTCGCCGGGGAAGGCGTCTTGCTGCATTTGGGTGCGCATGTCGCCGGGATCGACCCAGTAGATTTTGAGGTCGGGATGTTCGACGGCGAGGATGGCGGATAGGTGTTCCAGCGCGGCCTTACTTGAGCCGTAGCCGCCCCACCCGGCGTAGGCTTCGACGCCTGCATCGCTGGTGATGTTGAGCACGCGCGCGTGGGCGCGCAGGTGGGGGTAGACGGTTTGGAAGAGGGCCAGCGGCGCGATGACGTTGGTGCAGTAGAGGGTTGCGAGCGCGTCCAGCCCGATATCGACCAGGGCGGGCAGGGGGCTGGGGCCGAGCGCGCTGGCGTTGTTGACGAGCAGGTCTAGTCCGCCGCGGCTCTTGACCGCGGCCAGCAGACGGGCGCGATGCACCGGGTCGGTCACGTCGCCGGGAATGGCGATGACGTGGGTCTGTTGGGCCAGTTGGGCGCGCGCGGCTTCGAGGGTGTCTTCGTTGCGCCCGTCGAGGATCAGCGCCCAGCCGCGCGCGGCTAGGGCTGTGGCGAGGGCGCGGCCAAGCCCGCGTGAAGCGCCGGTGATCAGGGCGGTTGGCTCGGTCATGGTGGGTTCTCTCCTGTCTATCTTCGTTAATCCCGATTGCATGGCGTTGAAGACAGGATAAAAAAAAGACAGCGCCGCCGCTTCGTACGTCGGTGCTGTCTTGGACCTGTACGTTGGTACAGGGGATTGAACGGGTGATCTTCCGGGACGCTGGCAGCGTCCCGGAAGATAGTCGTTCGGGAAGTTAATCGTTCAGGGTGACCAGGCCTTGTTGGATGGCAAGGGAGATGGCTTCGGTGCGGTTGGTTGCGCCGAGTTTGGCGAGGATGGCGCTGACGTGGAATTTGACGGTGCGCTCGGTGATGGTGAGGTCAGCCGCGATCTCTTTGTTGGGTTTGCCGTGGGCCATATGCCGCAGCACTTCATGCTCGCGCGCGGTCAGCGGTTCTTGGGGGGGCTGTTGGTTCTGGCGGCTGATGTGGGCCATGAGTTTGGAGGCGACGATGGGTTGGAGCAGCGAACCGCCCTCATGCACAACGCGGATGGCGTTGAAAAGCTCCTGGCGCGGCGCGCCTTTGAGCAGGTAGCCCTTGGCCCCGGCTTGGATGGCGGCGACGATGCGGTCGTCGGTGTCGAAGGCGGTAAAGACGATCACGCGCACGTCGGGGCAGGTGGCGCGCAGTTGTTCAAGCGTCGCCAGCCCGTCCAGTTGGGGCATTTCCAGGTCGAGCAGCAGTACGTCGGGCTGGTGCGCGGCGCACTGTTGGAGGACGGCGAGACCGTTGTCCGCCGCGCCGACGACTTGAAAATCGGGCTGGGTCTGCAGCATGAGCGCCAGGCCGTCGCGCACGACCGGGTGATCGTCGGCCAAGAGGATGCGGATGGGGTCACTCATGGGCTGGCTCCTGGGTGGGGCGCGGCAGGCGGGGCCGAGGGAGTCTGCTCCAGCGGGATGTGCAGGTGGAGCGTGGTGCCCGCGCCGGGCGCGCTGTGAATGTTCAATTCGCCGCCCAGCAGCCGCGCGCGCTCGTTGAGGCCGATCAGCCCGAAGCGCCCGTCGTGGTGCAGTTGCTTGATGTTAAAGCCGACGCCGTCATCCTGGATCTCGATGCGGATGGCCGCGGGCGTGGAGTGGATGCTGATGTGGACATGCGCGGCCTGGGCGTGGCGCGTGATGTTGTTGAGCGCCTCTTGCACGATGCGATAGATGCCCATTTCCAGGCGTGGGGGGAGGGGACGCGCTTCGCCCAGGGTGAGCGTGACTTGGGGCGCACTCGCGTTTTGGTCGCGGTAGCTGTTGCAGAGCGCGGTGAGGGCTTCGGCCAGCGAGCGACCTTCGAGCGGCACCGCGCGCAGATCGAGCACGGAGCGCCGCGCATCTTCGAGGCTGGCGCGGGTGAGCTGTAGGGCCTGCATGACCAGGTCGTGGGCTTGGGTGGCCTGTCCGTTGTCGAGCAGCGCGTCCGCGGTTTCCAGGCGCAAGGAGATCGCGGTCAGGGCTTGGGCCAGGGTGTCGTGGATCTCGCGGGCCAGGCGGGTGCGCTCTTCCATGATGCCGACCTGTGCGCTCTGCTCGAAGAGGCGGGCGCGCACAACCGCGCTGGCAAGCATGTCGCCGACGGTGTGGAGCAGGCGCAGTTCGTCCGGGTGCAGCTTGCGCCAGTCTGTGCCGACGACGTTGAGCAGGCCAAGCCGTTTGCCGTAGGCGCGCAGGGGGACGCTGGCGTGGTTGCGCAGCCCGGCTGTGCCGCTGACCAGGTCTTTGAGCCGGGTACAGGTGACGATGCTGATGTTGGCGGCCTCTGCCATGTTGCCGTGGAGGTAGTGGTCGAGGCAGTAGCAGTAACGCGTGCCCTCCATGCGCCGCGGGTCCGCGGCCAGGCCGGGCGGCAGGTTGTGGGCCGCGGCCAGGTAGGGATCGCCGCTGCGCTCGTCCAGCAGCCAGACCCACCCGGTTTGTAGGTTAAAGAGGGCGAGGATGTGGGTGAGCGCGGTGTTGAGCGCCTGGGAAAGGTCGACCTGGTGGTTGAGCGCTTCGGCGATGGTGTTGAGGATGGAAAGTTCGCGGTTGCGCGCGCGTAGCTGTTCGGTTTCGTTCATTGGGCGGATTAACTTCCCGGACGCTCGATGCACGTTTGAGGCATTCACCGGGTGATCTTCCGGGAAGCTACGCCCATCTCGCGAGCAGATGGGGATTGAGCAACATGCCATCTCGCGAGCAGATGGGGATTGAGCAACATGCCATCTCGCGAGCAGATGGGCATGAAGCGCCGAGCGTCCCGGAAGATCACCCGGTGAGTCTGCGGCGCAGGCTCAAGCCTACGCCTAGTGATGGGAAACGTGCTCAAGCACGTTACCTCTGGTGAACAGGCCTTGAGCCTGTTTCCCAACCCTAGCCTGGGGATCGAATCCCCAGGCGACCGGCGATTACCCCATTCATTCCCCAAGTGTTCGCAGCGTCCGGGAAGTTTGACTCACTGACGCACTACTTGCTGGCGGGCTGCTGTTGGAAGAGGGGGAGGTATTCGCCATAGCCCTCTTCTTCGAGCTTGTCAACCGGGATGAAGCGCAGCGCGGCAGAGTTCATGCAGTAGCGTTGGCCGGTGGGCGCGGGGCCGTCGTCGAAGAGATGGCCCAGGTGCGAATCGCCGTGCTTGGATCGCACTTCGGTGCGCGGCATCCACAGTTTATGGTCGGTGCGGGTGGTGATGTGGTCGGGTTCGAGCGGCTTGGTAAAGCTAGGCCAGCCTGTGCCCGAATCATATTTGTCCAGCGAGCTGAAGAGCGGTTCGCCCGTCACCACGTCGACATAGATGCCCGGCTCATTGTTGTCCCAATAGGCATTGGCAAAGGCGGGTTCGGTCCCTTCGTGTTGGGTCACCTGGTACTGTTCGGGCGTAAGCTTTCGGCGCAGCTCTTCATCACTGGGTTTTTGATAGCGCTTGCTCATGGTTGCTCCTTTCATCGCGTGCGGCAGGTGGCGCGGCTGCGGCAAGCGGTGTGCTGCAAGGGGCCGCTTGCCCGCGCCTGTGGCTGCCGCTGGATAGCATAGCAGATTGGCGCGTCGATCTCCGATGGCGTGCTTACGATAGGTCGTGATCTTCCGGGAAGCTCCGCGCTTCCCAGAAGGTGGGCCATCCGGGATGGTGAGATGCACGCGCTATACTATTATATATAGTATAGCTAATAGTATATCTAGTATATAGCCTATAGGTATAGTATGGCGCGAACTGCGCCACAAGCTAATAGTCCTAATAGTCAACGAGTCAACGAGTCAATGAGAAGAGGGGAACGATGGGCGTTTCTGCGGATAGATTTGAACCTGCTGCACAGGATGGCGCGGCTTCGCCCATCCGAGCGATCTTGCTCGACTGTGGCGATACGCTGGTGGATGAAGGGACAGAGCGAAAGACGCCGGAGGGGGTGTCGCTCTCTGCTGCGCTGATCCCTGGCGCGGCCCAATTGGTGCGCACGCTCAAACGCCGCGGCTATCGGTTGGGGCTGGTGGCGGATGGGCCGAGCGCGACCTTTACCAACAATTTAGGCCCTTATGGGCTGTATGACCTCTTTGATGCGTATGCGATCTCCGAGCAGGTGGGCGTGGAAAAGCCCCATCCGGCCATGTTCGAGGCCGCGCTTTCCCAGTTGGGCATTGAGCAGGCCGACTATGGGCGGGTGGTGATGGTGGGCAATTATCTGGCGCGGGACATTGCCGGGGCCAATGCCCTGGGCCTGATCTCGGTCTGGCTGGATTGGGGGCCGCGGCGGCCCAAGGTTGCGACAACGCCGTTGGAGGTTCCCGACTACACCATTCGCCTGCCCCTGGCGCTGTTGACGACGCTGACGGAGATCGAGGCGAAACTGCGCGAGCAGGAGAAATAATTCGGCGGGTCTATGCCTGCGGGGCTGTGCCGGGGCGCGTCAAGGCAGGCCCAAGAAGGCGCGTCCGAGCAGACCGGCGTGGCTGCCGAGCGACTGCGCCAGGTGGGCGCGCACCGGGCGCGGCGCGCGGGCGAATAGGGCCAGCATGGCGCGCATCAACTGGCCCGTGCTCAAGGTGTTGGAGAGGTAGCCGCGCCACATCCACCCCGGCAGGCTGAAGAAGGTGATGAAGAAGGCGTGCAGCGCGGCTTCGTCAAAGGTGAGCAGGGTTTCCAAGCCAAAGCGATAGAGTTGGTGGCGGCGCAGCCGGTCGCGCGGCCAGACAGCCTGCCACGCGGCGCGGCTGATGGTCGTGGGGGTGGCCCCAGGCGCGTTCATGGCCGCGGCCAGCGCACGCGCCAGCAGGGGCGCACGCTGTAGAACGCTGTCCATTTGGTAGCCGGAAGCAGGGTGTACCATGGCTGCCGCGCCGCCAAAGCCGACAAGGGGCTGGCGCAGGTTGGGCAAGGGCAGATTCATGGGGAAGAAACAGCGTTCGATGTGTTCGGCGGCGATGAGGTCGATGCCGTGCCAGGCGAGACGCCGCCGCAGCCGCGCCTCCAGCAAAGGCAAGGCCACCGGCGGCGTGTGGGCGAGGCTGGTTTCTTCGACAAAGTAGCGGTCACCGCCCATCATTTCGGGAATCTGAACCATCTGCTGAACCT
>CAZZNG010000110.1:0-2095 GCA_964655505.1 uncultured Litorilinea sp.
TGCACGCAGGCGACAGGTATTTGACGTATTCTTGTCCCGCCAATCTGACGGAGAGGCTCGATCATGCCCGCCCGCGCGCCTTTCAAGCCTTTGCTTCAGCCGCTATCCTGCCATGTGCCGGAAAAAACAGTCACGCGCGTGACGTACAACATGACGTACAGATAGGGCAGGGCAGCATGTTTCAACAATTTTTTGGTGAGAACGCCCAAAAGGGTGTACATTAGGTCTGGGATCGTCTTATGTATTGCTCGTCTGTTGAACGTTCGCCGTCCACTGGTTGACAGGTTTTTGCAGCTTTGCAGACCTTTACAGGGCCGCCGCATTGCTTGCCGGCATGGCTCTGTGTCGGCGACCTCTCTGTTTATCTGTTTATAGCATTGACTTGTTAAGACATTAACTTGTTAAGGCACTGATTTGTTGAAGCACTGACTTGATGGCGTTTATGCCCTCTGTCTCTGTAGCGTGCTCTGTGATAGCGTAGAATGGTCGAGTTCCGATTATGTCCGAAAAGCTCCGTTTATTTGTCAGCGCCACACGCGATCTAGAGAGTGAACGCGCGGCCATTGGCAAAGCCATTGCCGAACTGCCGGTCCAGGTCGGCGTCGAGATCCGCCGCACACCGGCCGCGGGCGCATCCTACGATGATATTTTCGAATCCATCGCCAATGTTGACCGGGTTTATTTTCTACTTGGACGAGATATCACCGCGCCTTCCGGGGCCGAGTGGCATCTAGCCTGGCAGTTGGAGCGTTCGATCATGCCGTTGGCCGCGGTTGTACGACGCCGCAGCCCGGCTGCACAAGAATTTATGCGCAATGCCCTGATCCAATGGGGCACATTTCAGAACATATCACATCTCACCCGCCTTGTCACGCTCGATCTGGTGCGCATCCTTAACCACCCGACCAATCGCTATGGGTTGAGCGTGACCGCGCTGGAATTGTTGACGCTGCACGCCCGCCGGGTCTTGCAGCAAGCGCCCGCAACAGAACGGCTCGACGCCGGTGCAGAAGAGCTAGGCGGCGCGGAAGGCGGCGGCATCCTCTTGGATCCGGGCCAAAACGAAGAGCTTGACGAAGAGTACCTGATCGAGAAGTAATCGTTCAACATGGATCGGCGCGTGAACCAGTCATGAGTTTCATCGACGAGCGGGTGGCACGGTTGGGGTTTTGGATAACCCTGCTGGCTGTATTCTTTGCCGCGGCCCCCGCCCTCTACCCCGGCTACTGGATGGGGCTGGAGGGGTTCGTGCCCGTCTTGAATGCTGCGCAGCCTGGCGCAGTGGCAACCATCGCGACCCAGCCCGATCTCTGGCGCGGCAGCGGGCGCGCGACCTTCTTGCTGATCCAGCCGCTTATGCTCTTGGGCGCATCGCCCACCACCGCGGTCCGGCTGACCTTTGTCCTGGCGCTGCTGCTGGGGGGGTTGGGCTGCTATGGGTGGCTGCGCCCGCGTCTGGGCGACCGCACCGCGGGGCTGGCCGCGCTGCTCTACCTCTTGTTTCCGCCCTTTCTGGCAACGGTCTACATCCGCGGCAGTTTGAGCGACGCGCTGATCGTGGGGCTGCTGCCGTTGGTGCTGGCGGGCATCGTGAACTATGTCGAAAGCCATTCGCCCAGCGCGGCCGCGGTGGTGGTGTTGTCGCTCTTGTGGATGTGGCGCATCCAAGCCGGGCTGACGGTCATGGCGACGCTGCTCCTCTTGGCCTATTGCCTGCTGGTGGAGCGTTCACGGCTGGCCGCGCTGGTGGTGGCGGCCACGGCAGCCGCGGGGCTGGCCTCGTTGATCCCGCTGTGGTCGATCCAAGCGCCGTCACCTGTGAACTTTCCAGACCACTTTGTCTATTTCAGCCAGCTCTTTTACGGCGGGTGGGAAATTGCGCCGAGCGTCCCCGGCTGGCAAGATGGCTACCCCTTTCAGTTGGGCTTTGCGGCAATCATCCTGAGTTTGGTGACGCTGTGGGTCTGGCGTGTACGCCTGATCGGCGACGCGCCCGCGCTCCTCAGTCGGCTCTTGGCCTTTGCCTTTGGCGGCACGCTGCTCCTGGCGTTCTTGAGCCTGAACGTCAGTGCGCCGCTCTGGCGGCTCACCGGCG
>CAZZNG010000110.1:2105-12927 GCA_964655505.1 uncultured Litorilinea sp.
CGCGGGCCGACTGCTGACCTATCCCTGGCAAATGCTGCTGTTGACAGCGCCGCTGCTGGCGGTCAGTGCGGGCATCGTGCCTATGCTCATTCCCACGCTGCAGCGTGCGCCGCTTTGGCTGTCGCTGGCGGGCGTAGTGATGCTGGCGGGCTATCCGCAACTGACCACGCGCTATACCCAAGTGGAGCCGCCGCGCCTGCCTGCGGGCGTCTTTGGACAGCGCCCCGACCTGCTCTTTCTCGATGCGCGGCTGTTCGAAGATGAAGCCGAGCGCACGGCGACGCTCAACGTGACCTGGCAGGTGCTGCACCCGCTGAGTTTCGACTACAACGTCTTTTTCCAGGCAGTCACCGACACGCCCGACGGCGAAACGGTCTTGGCCCAGTTGGACACGCAGCCGCGCCAGGGTGAAGAACCGGCCACCACTTGGACACCCGGCTCGATCTTGACCGATACCTACCAACTGGACTTGCCCGCCCAAGCGCCGCTGGGCGATGTGCGCTATTACTTCGGCTATTACGATTGGCGCGACAACACCCGTTTGCCGGTGAACGGCGGCATTGACAACAAGTTGATCCTGTATGGTGAATGATGCGTTGACCGGCGAGGCGGTGCGACCCGCGCACGCCGCTTGTGACCGGCCTTTCTGGCGCGATGGCCTGTTGTGGCTGACGCTGGCGCTGACCGCGTTTGCCGTGGCCCCGTTTACCCTGCCCGGCTACTTCTGGGGGGCCAACGATGCGCGCCATCATGTCTATTTTCTATTCGAGTATAACCGGGTGGTGCAGGACGGCATTTGGTGGCCGCGCTGGAGTCCGGATTTCGCCTTTGGCTATGGCTATCCGTTCTTTAACATCTATGGCCCGTTGAGCCATTTCCTGGCCGAAGTCCTGCTCTATTTCTTCGGGTTTAGCTATACCGCGGCCATCGAAACGGTCTTCGGCTTGAGCATTGTGGGCAGCGCGGCGGCCATGTACGGCTTTGTGCGCTCTTGGGCAGGCCGCCAGGCCGCGCTCTTGGCCGCGCTGGTCTATGTCTATATGCCCTATCACCTGCTCAATCTCTATGTGCGGGCCAACCTCTCGGAGAGCATGGCCTTTGTCTGGCTGCCCCTCTGTCTGTGGGCCGTGCGCCAGACGATTGTACGGCCGACTTTTGGGTGGGTGCTGCTCTGCGCCGCCAGCTATGCCGGGTTAATGTTGACCAGCAACCTGGTCATAGTGCTCTTTACGCCCATGCTGGCGCTCTATGCGGTCACGCTCACGCTGCGCTATGCCGCGGACGACGATGCAAGCCAACCCTGGCTGCGTCGGGTGCTGCGCCGTGGGCTGCCCGGTGTAGTGGGGCTGTTGGCCGGGCTGGGCTTGAGCGCCATCTTCTGGATTCCGGCGCTGCTGGAGCAGCAGTATGTGCGCGTGGATCAGTGGTTCGACGGCGACTATAGCTTCCGCGGCCATTTCGTCTACTTTTATCAACTCTTCAGCCCGCGCTGGGGCTTTGGAGCCAGCCAAATCGGGCCGGACGACCCGATTGGCTTTCAACTGGGGCTTATCCCGCTGCTGCTGGTCGTGGCGGGCCTGTACCTAACCTGGCGGCGCTTGGGGCGGCTGCGTTGGGAAGTGGGCGCGCTGCTGCTCAGCGGCGTCGCAGGGGTGTTCTTCAGCCTCACCTGGTCCGCACCGCTGTGGGAGATGCCGCTGATTGGCGACTTGCTGGGCGCGGCCCAGTTCCCCTGGCGCTGGTTCAGCATCACCACGGTGGCGATGGGCGCGCTGGCCGGGCTGCCCCTGGCAAGCCCGGTGGACGAGGAAGAAGGCCCCAGCGGGATCAGCCTGCGCCTGGCGCTCTTGGCACTGCTGATCGTCCTGGGTGCGTATCCCTATCTGCGCGTCGAGATCAGCGAACCGGCGGAGGGGCCGATTGGCCTGGCCGCGTTGATGCGCTTTCAACAGTCGGCGGATGAAATGACCGGCAGCACGGCTTGGGTCAAAGAAATTCCGACCTGGAGTCCCATGGCCGACGAGTATATTACCAAAGAGCGCAACGGCGAAGCGGTTACGCCGGTGGCCTCAATGGTCGATTACACGGTGCTGAATTATCACAAAGAGACCGGGTTTGTGGTAAATTCCGAAGCGCGTAACAGCGTGATGGAGGAAGTCTGGTATTGGTCGCCGCAGCCTGGACGGCGTATCATCTTCAACCAGTTTTATTATCCGGGCTGGCGGGCCTATCTGCTGGATGGCCGCCACGGGGAGCCGGTACAGGAGTTGCCCATCATCCCCGAAGAAGAGGGCACATTGGGCCGGATGACCGTGCCCGTGCCGGTGGGCGAGGGGTATGTATTGTTGCGTTTTGAAGACACGATGCCGCGCATTGTGGGGCGAATTGTCACACTGGTGACGTTGGGCATTTTGTTGGCGACGGGCCTCGCGTTGAACCGGCGCGGACGGCAGGAGAAGCGAAGGAGCGTATGACCGATCTGTGGCTCTATGCGGGATATACATCTACGATGCGTCCCGCCCCTCCCGATGAGCGTGAAGCGCCTGAGCATCTGCCGATGCTGGTGACGGATGAGGTTGCGGACCTCGCAGCCCGTTTTGGTGCGCCGCAGATGCGCACGTACAACATTCTAGCCGACGACTACATCTATTCGCACCGCTGGCGCGGGCGCAGCGACCGCCGCGCCGAGGTGGTCTTTGCCATCCAAACGCCGACAGGCCGCATTTGGCTGCACGCCAAGACCCACTACCCGTCTCACATCTATCGTTTGCCGACAGGCGGTATTCATAAAGACGAACTGGTGGAAGAAGCGCTGCTGCGCGAGGTGGCGGAGGAAACCGGCCTGACCATCAAGATCGTGCGCTTTCTCGCCGTGTTGGAATATCACTTCTGGTATGGGCCGTCGATGGTTCCATTCATGAGCTATGTTTTTCATGTTAGCAGCACAGGCGGGACACCGGTGTGCCACGCCGGAGAGGATATTTCAGACTTTCGAGCGGTCTATCCGAGCCAGTTGAGAAAGATCGCGGCGAATCTACGCAATCTCAGTGGGGAGCGGCGCGCGTGGGGACAATGGCGCGCACCGGCCCACGAAGTGGTTTACCAGTCATTATTAAATTGAGGGAATCATCATGCGCGTGCCATTGTCTTGGTTGAAAGAATATGTCGACATCGACCGCTCACCACAAGAACTGGGCGACCTCCTCACCAATGCCGGGATAGAGTTGGATGGGCTTGAATATGTGGGCGATTGGTGGGACCCGGAGACGCTGCGCGTCGGTCAAGTGGTGGCAGTCCTGCCCCACCCCAATGCCGACCGCCTGGTCTTGGTGGATGTGGACTATGGCGGCGACGCGCCGCAGCGGGTTGTGACGGGCGCGCCCAACCTTTTCGCCTTTCGCGGCCAGAGCCGTGTGGACGGATCGCTGCCTGTGCTAAAAGTCGCCTTTGCCCGCGCCGGGGCGGAGTTGATCGACCCGTATACCGAGGTGCGCCCGCGCCCCAAAAAGAAGCTCAAGCCGACCAAGATTCGCGGCGTCGAGTCAGCGGGGATGGTCTGCTCCGAGTTGGAACTGGGCTTGAGCGAGGAACATGAGGGCATCTTGCTCTTGCCCGAAGACGCGCCGGTGGGCATGCCGCTGCGCGACTATCTGGGCGACACGGTATTCGAATTTGAATTGACCACCGACATGGCGCGCTGTCTCAACGTGATCGGCATTGCGCGCGAAGTGGCGGCGTTGACCGGCGCGGCGCTGCATCTGCCGCCGGATGAATGGTCGCCCACAGGCGACGACACAGCCGCGGATTATGTGGACGTTCGCATTGACGTGCCCGAACTGTGCAACCGCTACACGGGAACCATGATCATGGATGTGACCGTGGGCGAGTCGCCCAAGTGGATGCAGGATCGGCTGCGCAAGGCCGGGATGCGCCCCATCAACAACGTGGTAGACATCACCAACTATGTGATGCTCGAATGGGGCCAGCCGCTGCACGCCTTTGACTATGACATCTTGGTCGCGCGCGCCCAGCGCCACGGCGACGCCAAGCCCACCATCATCGTCCGCACCGCGGCCGACGGCGAACAGTTCACCACCTTGGATCATGTGCAGCGCGAACTCGACGCGTCCATGCTCATGATCGCGGATACCGCGGGGTCGGTGGCGATTGCCGGTGTCATGGGCGGGCTGGAGAGCGAAGTCAGCGAGAGCACGCGCAACGTCCTGCTTGAATCAGCCACCTTCGAAGGCATCAACAACCGGCGCACCGCGGGCAAGTTGCGCCTGCCCAGCGCGGCCAGCTATCGCTTCGCACGCAGCATTCCCGCCAAGTTAAACGACATTGCCGCGCGGCGCGCGGCGGAACTGCTGCGCCGCTATGCCGGGGGCCGCATCGTGCCGGGGATGGTAGACGCCTACCCCGTGCCCCAGCAGCCCTTCTTGGTGTATACGACTGTGCGCGATATGCGCCGCATCTTGGGCATGGATTTGAGCCAAGCTGATATTGAATCGGCCCTGGCGCGCCTCGAAATCAAGACCGAGGCTGTGAGCGAGATCGCGCCCGATGCGCCAGAGAAAGCGACCTTTGCGCTGGCCTATGAGCCGGGCGATACGCTGCTCGCCTGTACGCCGCCCTGGTACCGGCTGGATGTGCAGATTCCCGCCGATCTGGCTGAAGAAGTGGCGCGTATCATCGGCTATGACAAGGTGGGCATGACGCTGCTCAAGGAAGAACTGCCGCCCCAGCGGTACGACAATGTACACACAACCGAAGAGCGCATCCGCAACGCGTTGGTCGGCATCGGTCTGCAGGAGACCATCACCCGCCCGCTTACCGCGCCGGAGGATCACGTCAAGCTGGCGTTGGAACCGGCGGGCCAGCCGTTTATTGAGATCTCCAACCCCAATTCGCCCGAATACCGCGTGATGCAGCGCTCGCTGCTGGTCAACGCGCTCAACAACCTGGCGCGCAATCTACGCTACACCGACCGGCTAGCGACCTTTGAGATCGGCCGCGCCTATCTGCCCGAACAAAATGAGGGGCCGCTGCCCAAGGAAGAACGGCGCTTCAGCATTGTCCTGTGCGGCCCGCGCCACCCGCGCGATTTCTATCACCCCGATGGGGACGAGGAGATGGACTTCTTTGACCTGAAGGGCGTGTTGGAGGCGCTGCTGGATCAGCTTGGTTTCAAGTTCGATGCGGTCAGCTTCCGCGCGCGGCCCGATACCAACACCTTTGGCCCACGCTGCGCCGAGGTTTATGTCAACGATAAACGGTTGGGGTTGATGGGCGAGCTGCACCCGCAGGTACGCAGCGCCTTCGGCTTGCCCAATGTGCGCGTCAACGCGGCCGAGTTTCTTATCGACCCGCTGATCAAGCCCCATTGGAGCCATGACCCCATGCGTCCCATCTCCAACTATCCGCCGGTAGTCGAAGACCTGGCCTTTGAAGTCACCGAGCAGGTGACAGTGCGCGAGGTGATCGACGCCATCCGCAGCACCCGCGACAATCGCCTGGCGGATGTGGAACTGTTCGATGTCTATCGCGGTGAACCGCTGGCTCCCGGCAACAAGTCGCTGGCCTTCCGGCTAACCTATCAGAGCATGGACCGCAGCATGGGCGAGAGAGAGATCGCGGCCTTGCGCCGCCAGATTGTCGCCAATGTGGAGAAGGCGACTCAGGGCAAACTGCGCAGCTAGATAGCGGCTTCATCTCCATAGACACCCAATCTTGCGGGACGCTGGCAGCGTCCCGCAAGATTTTTTATGGCATTGGGCAGTTAAGGTTGTGCGCTTCCCCGAAATTCGACGCTGCCGGTGCGCAGAATGTGAACGCCGATGTACCACACGGGGATGAGCACCAGCAGATCAACGGCATGGGCAAGCAGCGCGATGTCTGGGATGTGGGCGAACGGGAAGAGCGCGCCGCCCAGCGCAATGAGGCCGCCCACCCACAGCGGGACGGTTCGCGTCCAAGCCAAGACAATGCCGAGGACGAGCAGACTAAGCGGAAACGCGGGGCCGCCGAACCAAAAGACGGCATTCGCTACAAACGGATAAGCACTGAGCGCCTGCAATGAAGCCTCGCGCGATACCTGGAAAAGCGCCATAAACAAGTCTCGGAACGCAAACGCCGCGCCGCCACAGACCGCGCCATAGGCCGCCACCAGGAATCCCCCTGCAGCATACCAGGGGGTTACTTGACGCAGCAGGCGAAACATACTCGCAAACGCCAAAACCCAAAACAAATTGCCGAAGATATGTAGCGTACTGCCGACAATCCCTGTTTGGTCACCGCGCCAAAAGAACGTGGATGCCGCGAAGAGCAGCGGTGCAAGCATGAGCGACAAGCCAAATAGAAGGCGTTCGGGCCTGGTTAGGGGCAATTGGCGGCTCGTTGCTGGCTGATTCATTCCTGTCTCCAATCTTGGCTGCATGATTCACGCATGTTGCGCAGCGGGAGCGCAACATCGGTGATTCATACGCAACTGGAAACAGGAAGGTTTCAGCGCATCGGGTGGGGCCGGGGTCTCTAGCGGTGGCGCAAGTTGGTGAAGGTGACCGGCTTGTCCTTGCTCACGCGGAAGAGGTCAAAGTCAGACGCGACTACGCTATTGGGAAAGATGGCCTGGGCTTCGGCCAAGATGTCTTGGGTGTGATAGCGCCGGCTGACATGGTGCAGCACCAACTGCTTGACATTGCTGTTACGCGCCAGCCGCGCAGCCGCCGCGGCCGTAATGTGACCGTGGGCACGCGCCAGGTCTTTATCCGCTTCGAGGTAAGTCGCTTCAATCGCCAGCAGATCGGCTTGCTCGACCAGTGCATGCAGCGGGCCGGTGTGGCTGACATCGCCGATGAAGCAGAGTTTGGCCCCGCGCTGGGGCGGACCAAGCACCTCGTCGGGCGTGATTGTGCGTCCGTCCTCCAGTAGAACGGTTTGACCTTGGGCCAGGTCGCGGCGCACCGGCCCATTGGGGATGCCCAATGCCTCGGCGCGGTCGGCCAGGAAGGGGCGGCGGCTCTTCTCCTCAAAGGTGAAGCCATAACAGCCGTCCCCGCGATGCTGCACCGGAAAGGCTGTGACCGTGAAGTTCTTGGCGTCGAAGATCTGCCCGTCTTGCAGCAGGTTGAGCGAGACACCCACATTGGGCATCTGATTGGGGCCAAAGACCACTTCCATCAAGGCGTGGACGCGCGCCAGCGCGCTGTGGCCGCCATAGATATTGAGTTCCTCCAGCGTCTCCCACCGTCCAAGCGTACTCGCCAGCCCACCCAAACCGAGGATGTGATCCAGGTGACCGTGGGTCAAGAGAATGCGATCCAAGCGGCGAAAGCCCAACCCGCTGCGTAAAATCTGGCGTTGGGTTCCTTCTCCACAGTCGATCATGAAGCGAAATTCGTTCGCCATGACCACAGCCGACGAAAGCCCGCGGTAAACCGAAGGCGCAGAGGCAGACGTGCCTAGAAAGACCAGTTCGAACACTTCAGCTTACAGCGCCTCTTCGTAGTATGCGACGATCAGTTGATAGACGTGGCGTAAATTGCCTTGATCCTGCTCCAGAATCTCCGCAAGCGTGTCCATCACCGTCATTGGGCCGACGGCTTCATGCACGCCCACATAGGCCAGTTCACGTTCGGAGAGGGCACGCACGAAGTTGAGCAGTTGGTGGCGTGTGGCGACCCAATCGGCCAGGGATTCGTGCAGGTCCATCTGGCTAAAGTTGGCCGCGGTGTTGGCATAGTGGGGCAGGCGCGGCCTGTCGCCCGATGCAATCCCCATGACGCGGCGCAAGTGACATTCCTGCTCCACTGCGGCCAGGTGGGCCGCAATGTAGCGGAACGACCATTCGAGCGGTTCCGGCTGCCAGTCCTGCACATCGGCCATTGATTCCAGTAGCTTGACTACTTGTTTTTGTGAACCCTGTAGTTCCTGAAGCAATTGCTCGCGCGTCATCTGCACCATGGGGGTATTATACGACCGGTGGGCAGGCCTGACCAAAGATCGGCACAGGCTATGGCCCGGTGAAAGCGTGGGGCTGCCAGAGAAAGACGCTGCCCGGAACCGAGCGTTCCAGGCAGCGTCTAGGATCTAGGAATAACTGTCTTGTCCAATAGGGTGTGCCATGGCGGGCATGGCTTAAGCCAGGAAGTCTGTCTGCTATCCCTCGCGCAGCAGGCTAGTTAAAGACGCCGAGGCTGACATACTTGCTGCCGTCGTCGGGCAGCAGCGTTGTCACCACGCCATGATCCAGTTCACGCGCGATCTGGATCGCGCCGGCCATTGCCGCCCCTGCGCTCAGGCCCACAAAGAGACCGGCCTCACGCGCCAGCCTGCGCGTCATCTCCCAAGTTGTCTCCGCGTCGATGCCCAGGTGCCGATTGGCTAACTTAGCATCGTAGATGCCGGGCATGATGGCAGTCGCCAGATGCTTCAACCCTTCGATGACCGAGAGTTCGTCTTCCGGCTGCAAGGCGACCAACTGCACCGCAGGATTGCGCTGTTTGAGGTAGCGCCCCACCCCGACAAAGGTGCCTGTTGTTCCCAGACCGGCGACGAAATGGGTCACCTTGCCCTGGGTCTGCCGCCAGATTTCGGGGCCGGTCGTATCGAAATGGGCCATCCAGTTGGCTGGGTTGTTGTACTGATTGGCATAGAAGTAGCGTTCGGGGTCTTCGGCCACCAGTTGGCGCACCAACGTGATGGCCCCGTCCGACCCTTCCAGCGGGTCCGACTCGATCAGCTTGGCCCCATACGCGCGTGCCAATGCCTTGCGCTCCTGGCTGATGTTGGCAGGCATCACCAAGTGGACTTCGTAGCCCTTGATCGCGCCGATCAGCGCAAAGGCGATGCCTGTATTACCCGAACTGCTGTCGATCAAGATCTTGTCAGGCGCAAGCTGGCCGGTACGTTCGGCCTCTTCGACAATGCGCAGCGCGGCGCGTGCCTTCACCGAGCCGCCTGGATTGAGCCACTCCGCTTTGGCATAGACCCCCACTCGCCCCGACACGCCCAACCCGCGCGCAAAGGCGCTCAGGTCGAGCAGCGGCGTATTGCCGATCTGCCCCAGCACGCCGCCGGTCACCGGCAGCGGCTCCCGCTCGATGGTCGCCTGGCGGGGGGATGCCTGCCAGGGAGCATGGCTTGAGCGGGTTTTAATCGGTTGCTGCAAGTTCATGATGACTCCCTTAAAGGAGGATAACTGTAGCAGCCGGGCGATCCGGCTGCTACAGAGCGGGCAAGGGTCAGGTCAACAACTAGGCTAGCGCCAGGTTGCGAGCCGACTCATTGACGCCGTTGGCAGGCGGCAGCCCGCAGAATTGCTCATAGTCGATCAACTCAGTCACGGTCGGATGATCGCCGCAGACCGGGCAGGTGGGGTCGCGGTGCACGTTCATGGTGCGGAAGGTCATGTCGATCGTGTCGATCATGAGCAAACGCCCCACCAACGGATCGCCGATGCCTATCAACAGCTTGATCGCCTCGATGGCTTGAATGATGCCCGCGATGCCAGGCAGCACACCCAAGACACCGGCCTCGGAGCAGCTCGGCACCTCGCCGGGCGGCGGCGGATCGGGGAAGAGGCAGCGATAGCACGGGCCGCCCTCGATGCCCTTGGCCGGGTCGCTCGGCTGGTAGACGGTGACCTGCCCCTCAAACATGAAGATGCTGGCGTCGACCAGCGGCTTCTTGAGGAACTGACAGGCGTCGTTGACCAGGTAGCGTGTCGGGAAGTTGTCCGACCCGTTGATCACCAGGTCATAGCCCTTGATGATCTCCATGGCGTTGTAGCTTGTGATCGGCTCGCGGTGGGCAATAAACTTCACATCCGGGTTGATGTCCTTCACCCGGTCTGCCGCCGAATCCACCTTGGGCCGCCCCACATCCTTGTGACCGTGGAGGATCTGGCGCTGCAGGTTGGAGGTATCGACCACGTCGAATTCGACAATGCCAATCGTGCCGACGCCCGCAGCCGCCAGATACATGGCGGTTGGGCTGCCCAAGCCGCCCGCGCCGATTAACAGGACTTTGCTATCCAACAGCTTGATCTGCCCTGCCTCGCCCACTTCATTCAGGAGGAGGTGGCGGCTGTAGCGGATGCGCTGTTCCTCGTTGAGCACAGTCGGGATTTTGAAGTCATAGCCCGCGTTTTTCCAGCCGTTGAAGCCGCCGATGAGCGAAATGACGTTGGTATAGCCCATCTCTTTCAGGTTGCGCGCGGCCAAGGCCGAACGGACACCACCGGCACAGTAGAGCACCACCGGCGCGTTCCGATCCACCTGGTGCTGTTCGATCTGCAGTTCCAGAAAACCGCGCGGGATGAACGTCGCGCCGGGCAGATGCCCCTGCACAAACTCGTCACGCTCG
The DNA here is from genome assembly GCA_964655505.1 of uncultured Litorilinea sp. Lineage (GTDB taxonomy): Bacteria > Chloroflexota > Anaerolineae > Caldilineales > Caldilineaceae > QEUY01. The sequence continues at coordinate 12,471 of CAZZNG010000110.1, forward strand.
CGGATGTCGACCAAGGTCAACGACTCGCCATCCTCGAGACGTCTTCTCAACTCCGCGGCGCTAATCTCCTCGATCTGGCTCTTCGCCAGTTGAACCAACTGGTCACGGTTCAATCGTTCCATGACGCGCTATTCCTGCCCCCCGGCCATGGCCGGCACAATCGAAACCTTGTCGCTCTCCTGCACAGGCGTATCAAGCCCCTGCAAGGTGCGGATTTCGTCGTCGTTCAAAAAGATGTTGATAAAGCGCTTGACATTGCCATCGCTGTCCAAAACCCGCTCTGCGACGCCGGGATATTGGCTGTCAACCGCCTGCAGCAGCGTTCCCACGTTGTCCCCGGCGATGGTGAGCTTGGACTGGCCGCCGGTCAAGCGACGCAGCGGGGTGGGTACGAACACAGTTGCCATGCAGTACTTCTCCTTGTGCTAGTGCTAATAGTGTGCTAGTGCTAATGGTG
>CAZZNG010000110.1:13027-16693 GCA_964655505.1 uncultured Litorilinea sp.
ATGGCGTGAACGAACAGCCAGAAAAACAAAAAACCGAGTCCATCAGTGATGAACTCGGCGCAAGGTGCTTGTCAACCTTTGGTCGCTGCACGAGGCTCCAAATAGGCCCGACTTGACGATCAAGTCGACGGAACGAAGCAGGCGTGCAACGAAACCCTGTTCAGTTGAAACCATCCAAGCTTGTGAAGCGCTTTGCTCATCACTTGCCAAGTAGACGTCGCGGGGCGACCAGCATCACCGCTGGCGGCACCCGCTAACGACACGAGCAATATGTAAAAGCGCAACAACAAAGTTGGAAGGTCATAAATGTCTAGCGTTTCCCCATTCGAACCGAAGGTGACAGCTAATCTGGGCGGTAGTATACGCACATCGCAGCGCTTTGTCAACGTCAAATCACTCTGTTGTCAAATCGCATCCGGCCACCGCCAAGCCGCATACGGCACGCTTCATTATCCCCCCGCGGGCGGCTCCCTGCGCGTAACCCCCATTCCAGAGGCTACCCCAGGCTCTACCTACTCAGCAGCGAGCCGGTTGGCGTCTGGCGCTCATGCGGCTGGCTGCGGGCGCACCTCTATCGGGTGTTCTGTGATGCTGACCACGCGACCATCGACATCATCGTCGTCGCCCGTCCAGCGCAAGACCACATAGAAGGGAAGCGGCACGTCGCGCGCTACCTGGGCAAGCTGTGGAGGAACCGGCGCATCCGCCGCCTGATAGTAGGCCCACAGGCCGGGCCGGGTCTCATAGCAGTTCAACTGCGTGCGCAGCGCGGCATAGTCGAGGTCGAGCCAGTGGGGTGTCATGCGAAACGCACGAATGACTGGCGCGTCGTCGTGTTCCAAGGAACAGATGAAGTAGATCGCATCGGGATAGTGGGCGTTCCAAGCATCGGTGGCGGAAGGATAGGCGACCGACACCGGATGGGAATGGTAGATGCCCATCATCTCCTCGCCCTGCTCCTCAAATTCAAACTGGCGCAGCAGCGTTTGCGGGTCCAGATCGTAATTTTCGATCCGCTCTTGGGCGATGTTCTTGCCCCGGATCGCTTCATAGGCGACCAGCCCCTTGCCGCGCAACACACCGCAGATCTCCTCCGGCTTGCCCTCGCGCGCGTGGGCAATGATCTCCTCATAGACGTCAGCAGGCAGCACAGTGGCGGCTACGGCTGTGGCATTGCTCATAAATGACTCTCCGTGGCTATTTGTCCAGCTCGATTGAACAAAATCGATTGAACAGAATCAACTGGACAGAATCGACTGGGCAGATAAAGGCGGATACGCTGCCGTTCCGCAATCGTTTACTCGGATACTCGGACCGGCAGGCGGCTCGTATACGCTGAACGTGGCCCTCCAGATTCTATCAGCCCTGCCCACTGCTTGGACAAATTGGCGACCGGGCGATCCACCCTGTCGGAACGGCCGACCTCAAGTGGTGGCGAGAGAGCACCGAACGTCGAGAAGGTTACTGTCTCAGGTCAAGCTCGTATAGGCTGGCTTCTGCGCATAATAATGCTGGCCCTCTTTCTTCCTAGCATAGGCAAGGCCAACCATATAGTCCCACCCCTCCTCACTTTCAATCTTAGAGAGGTACTGAGGCTCAAATGGAGCGGGATTATTGTGAGAACTCTGATTCTTCTTGTTATAATTCTTCCTCCTGTTATAAGACCTTCCTTGGTTACTGTTATAAGTCCTTCCTTTGTTATAAATATTCTTACTTTGGTGATAACCCGACCATCCCTTGTAGAAATTTTGACCCGCGTTCCAGCCTTCTTTTCGTTCCGCCGACCATTCGTGCATGCCCTTCCGCATGTCCCTCTTGAGTTTCTCATCCTTACTCTGAGCGTACTTGTAGCCTTGATCGTACCCGATGCGGAACTCCTCGAACTTCGTCTCTTTGGCCAGCGCCTTCAATTGCTCGGGGCCGGTCTCCCCCTCCATGGGAACATCTTCACGGTTATTCGTATCGCGGTGATAGGTGATTCCGGCAATTAGATCCGGCGTCAGCGTTTCGAGATACAACTCACGATTTTTGGTAACGCTATCTTGGTAATGCTCATTGGTGGAATAGGGACGCCTCGTTTTGAAATTTTTGAAGCGGCCCAGGTCGTTCGCCTTGTCTTTCAGCCCACCCGCGCTGTAATGGTTGAGCAATTTGTCCTGACCACTGGGAACCTTGGCTAAATCGACCCGAATGGCTACACCGTGTTTGGAACGGAAGGATTCCCCCTGGTTGCCATACACCTCGCGCGGGGTGGAACGCAGACTCAGGCCGCGCTGCTGGTAGCCGGACCCTTTCTCTTGATGGACAAAGGCCATCGTTTCCGGCGTGAGTCCTCCCGTGCGAGGGGGCAGTTGATACTGCTGGCGCAGCGAATTGTCCATCTGATATTTGTCGCCACTCTTGCCACCAAGCACCAGCTTATCCTGATACTGCCCCGTCATGCTCCCCGTTTGCAGCAGAGAGCGCACCTGGTACTTGCTCTTTTCCACATAGGCATAGCGCCGGGTAAAGACGCCACGGTCATCTTTCACATACTGGTTGTTGTCACCAGGCGACTTGCCGCGTTTGCGGTAGACCTCGCGCTGCACGCCTGATGGCTGGGGATCCATCAGGACAAACGCATCCTCGCCGCTGTGGAGGGTGGCAATGAGATGCTTCCCGGCAAAGACCTTTTGGGTATCCTTGTCATAGGTAAAACCAAGTCCGCTAAAGGATGGGTTCGAGGTCAGCCGTTCCGGCGTCAGGCCAATGTCTCTGAGTTGCTCTATGTAGTTGTTCTTTCCAAACAGCCGATCCCTAGGCACGCTGTCCATTGTTGTATCGGGGCCGTCGCGGCGGCCGGTTCGCAGCCAGTGCTCGGCTTGATTCTTTTTAGTCTTTTCCTGGTCGCGCAGTCTCTTCACCAGCATTTGAAAGGTTCCTTGCAGAACCGCAACCTCACTCAATCTGTTTGAATTGGACTCCAGTTCATAGCCAAACTTTTTCTGCCCAACACGCTGGATGGCAGGCGGGCGATTCCCCAGCGATGAAATGGGCAAGGCGGCAGGTTGTGGTGGAGATTGCGGCGTGGGCTGCGCTGCACCGGTTTGACGCGAACGCTGCACCAGCCCTGCCAAGACACGGTTACCCACCGACCGCTGCAAACGGAGAATGTCCGGCGGGCCGAGTCGAGCGAAATCGGGTATATCCACAGGCCGCGCCTCTGCCGGTTGGGTTTCCGCGCGTGCGCCTGGCGCGGGCCGGGTGGATGGTGACGGCTTACGATTGACGCGGCGAGAATCCGCTGCAAACTGAAGCATGGGGCCTCTCTCCTACGCGAGATGCAGAATGGCGAATAGGGCCGAGCCTGTGACCCCAAGCATTACAGTGCAGGAGAGAGACGGGGCGTGATGAAGAATTGGTGGTGGAGGCCAGGGCAGGCAGGTTGCTCTAACGGTCCATTTTTTCACTTTGGGCAGGGGCTGTCAAGCTGTTTGAGCAATCTGACAGGAGAGAAGATGGCCGGTGCGCTGCTGGACAGCATCGCCGTGGCAACAGGCTAGATCCTGTCACCACGGTTCTTGACCTACAAGCTCGATATAGTCGGTGATCAGCCCGTCAGCGGGGATCCCTCGCGCCCATTCGATGTCCTGGGCGTCATCCACCATGAGAAAGAGCTTGCTGCCG
>CAZZNG010000111.1:0-16617 GCA_964655505.1 uncultured Litorilinea sp.
ACATTCCATCTCGCGAGCAGATGGGCGCTAAATGACATTCCATCTCGCGAGCAGAGGGGCGTAGCTTCCGGGAAGGTGAATCACCTTAATGTTCAAATGTTCATCCATCGGGGTTTTGTATCCGATCTGTGTATCCATATGCATGGATGAGGGAGCCGAATGGCGCGAGAGTGGATGCGTTAGCAGGAACCATGTGCACGAAAGGAGCAACGTGGCGATGTTACGCAAAATGACCGATATGTTCGGCTTTCATATCCAGGCAACAGACGGGTCGATCGGGCATGTGGACGACATGATGTTTGACGATGATTGGCAGGTGCGCTATTTCGTGGTGGATACGGGGCCATGGCTTTTTGGGCGACAGGTATTGATCGCCGCGGCGCAGGTCGAGGAACCGGATTGGGTTGGGCGTGCGCTGCCGGTTGAACTGACCAAGGAGCAAGTGCGCGAGAGTCCTGATCTCGACCTGTCGCGGCCACTCACACGCGAGTATGAAACCGCGCTCCACCAGTATTACAGTTGGCCCGCCTATTGGGCGCCAGCCGCCGCGCCAGGGGCCATGCTGCCGGGGACGGAATTGCCCCCTGCGTCGGCTTCAGCGGGAATCCCCGCGGAGGCCACTCAGCTTGAGGAGCGGGCGCTGCGTCGCGCTACGTCGGAGTTGGCGGCGCTGCAAAGCGTGAAGCATGTGACGGGACAAGCTATCGCGGCCACAGACGGGCACATCGGCCATCTCGACGACTTCTTTGTGGATGAGACGGGCTGGTGCATCAATTATCTCCTGGTGGATACGGGCAATTGGCTGCCGGGCCGCAAGGTGCTGATTTCGCCTGAGTGGGTGGCGGCTGTGGACTGGGACAATGAGGTTATCGTGAATGTGAGCAAGGATCAGGTGAAGAACAGCCCTGAGTATGATCCGGCGGAAGTGCCGAACGAGGAATATGTCTCTCACCTATACGGCCACTACGGTTTCCCGATGTATTAGGCCCGTGGCGCGCATCCACAGTCCCCAATCGCTAGCCAAAGCTGTAGTCGGATGGGGGTAGCGCGATGACGAGGGTGAGGTATAGGCGTAGGGGGTAGGTTGGTGTAGGTCGTAGACTCCAGTGCTTCGGGTTGTATGGGGCACTGGAGTCTGCGCGTTTTGGGCCGGGCGCGGCGTCACGCACCGGCTATTTCGTCCAGCCGCTTTTCGGCTTGGCGCAGCGATCCGGCGTGCTGCAGGATGTTCGCCCAGGGGTCTTCTTTTTGGCCGAGCCGCCGGAAGATATTTTCCAGGGTGTAGCGTTGCGAATGGAGCGCGGGCGCGTCGATCTCATGCCAATCGAGCGGGGTGGCAATGGGCGCGCCGGGCTTGGCGCGCACAGCATAGGGCGCGGCCGCGTTTTGGGCGTAGGCGTTGCGTAGATAGTCGAGGAAGAGCCGCTGTCCGCGCGCGGCCTTGCGCATTTCGGTGGTGAATTGGTCAGGATGGCGGGCGGCAAGGTAGTCCGCAATGCGCTTGGCAAAGGCGCGGACGGTGTCAAAGTCGTCATTGCGCGCCAGCGGCGCGACCACATGCAGCCCGCGTGAGCCGGTGGTCATGAGAAAGGGGGTCAGGCCGAGGGTTTGCAGCATATCCGCCAGGTGGTGCGCGGCGTCGCGCACCAGGTCAAAGCGGTTGTCGGGCGGGTCCAGGTCAAAGATGACGCGGTCGGGGTAGTCGAGTTTGTCGGCGCGGCTCAACCAAGCGTGGGGTGTAATGCAGGCTTGGTTGGCGAGATAGACCAGGGTCGCTTCGTTCTGGCAGATTACTTGGGGCTGGCGTTCGCCTGTCCCTTCAACTTGGACGATGACGCGCTCGATCCAATCCGGGAAGTAATCCGGCATCTCCTTTTGATAGAAGCCGGATTGGTCAATGCCGTTGGGAAAGCGCTGCAAGGTCAAGGGCCGGTCTTTAAGGTGAGGCAGCATGATTGGCGCGATGCGACGGTAGTAGTCGATCAGGTCGCCTTTGGTAATGCCCGCGCCGGGGAAAAGCACCTTGTCCACGCTGGTGAGTTCCAGCGTATGGCCGTTGACCTGGATGGTTTTATCGCCGGGGCGAGCATTCGTGCGCTTGCTCACGCTGTTGGGTCCTCCCGCGGCGGGCCAACTGCTGCCGCATCGTCCGGGCCAACTATTCGCCGAGTGCCGCGGCGAGTTGCTCGATGCCGCTGAAATCGCCTTCGACCAGGAGGCGGCCATAGTCCGGGTGTTTGGCAAGGCTGCGCCACGCATCCCAAGCCGTGCCCTTGCGCCAGCCGCGCACTTGGGCGCTGACCAACGCGCGTTCGGCGGCCACGAACGCGGCGAGCGTGGCCGCGTCCCAGGTGGGCATGGCTTGGGCCAGGGCAGCCAAGCGGTCGACGATGAGCGTGGCGTAGCGCTGCCCCAGTTGGGGCGACGCACCGTTGCGGATGCGCCCGTCGCGGCCATAATCGGGATCGCTGTCGATGCGGTCGAGCGCCACCAGGTCGGGCTGGAGATACCAGAGCAGCGACGTTTCGCCGATGCCTGCATGGTCGCCCAGATAGCCCGCGTCGTGGGCCAGCCAATATTCGGGTGTGCCGAGGATGGGGATTTGCAGCCGCTCGCTCATGCGCGCGGCGGTTTCGCGCACGACGATCTGCTGGTTGTGCCCATAGTGGCCGGTGAGCATGATCACGGCGCGAAAGCCAAGCCGGTGAAATTCACTGAGCAGCCGTTCGAGCCAGGGGCGCAGCAAGTAGTTCTCCCAGCTGTGTTCCGGCTCCATGACGACTGTGGCGGGTTTGCCCAGGCCGCCCATGCCGCCATAGAGGGGCGGATGAACCACGCCGCCGCCTGCCTGGTGCGCGGCCGCGATGCACAGCGCGTGGGCTTTGAGCGAGTCCAGCCCCAGCGCGTTGTGTTCGCCGTGCCATTCGACTGTGCCGAGGGGCAGGAAGCAGACAGGCAGGGCCGACTGGGCTGCCCGGAATTCGGCGGGCAGCATCAACTCCCATTGGACGCGGCTTTTGCTTAACTGTGTCATGGCTGTTTGGCGGGGTGAGCCGCTTCGTTCCAGTTGTCGAGCCGGTTCATCTCTGGGCGTAGGGGCCAGCGATAGCTCTCTTGAGGCTGGGTGTGCTTGCCCCATTCGCGCAAGATGGCCGCTTCTTGGCGCTTCTGCGCCATGGTGGCGGCGATGGCTTCAGGGTCCCAACCGTCGAGGACGCAGTGGGTCAACTCGTCGCGGATGGCGCGGCAGGCCGGGTCATTGGCGCGGTCGTGCATTTCGCCGGGGTCTTCTTGCAGGTTAAATAGCTGTGGCTCCATGCCGTGATAGTAGATAAGCTTCCAGGGGCCGGAGCGCACCATGCGGTGATAGGATTCGCCGTCTGGGGTGTATTGGTCCGCGCAGTATTCGGAAAAGGCAATGTCTTCCCACTGGGGCGTGGGCCGCACATCGCTGATCAGGCCAAGCAGGCTGCGCCCTGGCGAGCCGGGCAGCGCGGGCGCGCCCAGTGCATCGAGCATGGTGGCGGTCACGTCCAGCGCGCTGACGACGTGGCTGGATTGCTGCCCGGCAGGGATGACGCCGGGCCAGTGCAGGATGAGCGGCACGCGCACGGACTCTTCATAGAAAACATGCTTCCACCAGAGGCCATGTTCGCCCTGCATGTCGCCGTGATCCGAGGTGTAGACGATGAGCGTGTTGTCGGCCAAGTCGTTGGCTTCGAGCGCGGCCAGGATGTCGCCCACCAAACAGTCTACGCGATGGACAAGGCCCCAATAGGCGGCGCGCGAGCGGCGAATTTCCTCCTCGTTTACCTCGACAATGCCGGTGTATTCGCGCCAGCGCCGGATGTACTCATGGCTGACCTCGTCGTGACGTTGGGGACGGCTGGGCAAGGTCATGACATCGGCATAGCGGTTGTAATCTTCGGCGCGTGCCACATAGGGCGGGTGGGGCAGCATGAAGCCGACCGAGACGCTGAACGGTTCGATGCTGCCATAGGCGCGCTTTTGCACGCCGAGACGGTTGAAATAGTCGATGGTGGCCGCGGCGACATCTTCATCGTGGACTTGGTAGGCTGATTGGCCGGGGCCGGATCGCTCTAGGCTGATGCGCTCCGGGCCAGATGTGCCGTTGAGCACGCCGCGGTCTACACCGCCGCCGCCTCCTAGATGGTTGGGGCTGTGGTCGCCGACAAAGCGCTTGGCGTAGCCATGCAACTGGTCGGGGCCGACGCTGTGCATGCGTCCGATCAGAACCGGCTCATAGCCTGCCGCGCCCATGCTGTGGGCCAGGGTCGGGATGCCCGAATCGAGGATGTGGTTGTTGGTCCAAACCTGATTTTGATAAGGGTGGCGCGCGGTCAGCATGGACATGCGCGAGGGGACGCAAATGGGCGATGTGCAGTAGACGCTGTCGAAGCGTGCGCCTTGCTGGGCGAGGCGATCCAGATTGGGCGTCTCGACTAGTGGATCGCCGTAGCAGCCGAGGACAGTCGGGTTGTGTTGGTCTGTGTGAATGTAGAGCAGATTGGGGCGCGCTGACATTGGATTGACCTATCTAGTCTAGCGTGGGCGGGCGGAACAGGGGCGCGGCCCTCCGGTGGATGGGGCCGGTATGGGCAATGAGACAAGGCGTCATTCTCTAGACGTTGCGGCCTGGGGAGCGTATCACACGGGCGCGATTTTTGTCAATTGGTTCTTGTCAATTGGTGTGTGCGGACGGGGCAGGGCTTGAAAGTTGTATTGCAGTTGTATTGCGGGGGGTGATTCCCCTGTGGTATGATGGACCTGCCCCATAAGTGCTACACGGGCCGGTTCAATTCCTGCATCGCTCCCTATATGATATGTCGCTTGCTTACATGCGCCGTGCATGATCATGATCATTGCTGGACCGGATTTCCTAATGGCAACTCAACCATAGCAATCCTAGGAGGAAGGCATGTCTGAGCAGAATCACAGTCTTTCACGTCGTGGATTCCTCAAGGCGACGGGCCTGGCCGGTGCTGCCGCGTTTTTGGCCGCGTGCGCACCGACTGTCGCGCCGACTGGCGGTGAAGGGGACGCTCCGGCGGAGGAAGCACGCGCCCTAACCGTATGGGCACATCGCTCCTTTGCGCCGCCCGCCGACGATGTCCTGCTCGCCAACATCGACAAGTGGGGAGAGGAAAACGGCGTCGAACTCGAAGTGGTGGCTGAGATTGAAGTGCCAACCATGAATGAACGTCTGATGGCCGCCATCGAGTCGCGCGTGCTGCCGGATGTAACCGCCATTGCGGGCGGTCGCGTGGCGCTGCACTATCCCGCGGGCGTCTATCGCGATGTAAGTGATTTGTACAGCGAGTTTGCCGAGACGTATGGCGGCTTCTTCCGCCCGGCGGAGCAGACCGCCACCATCGACGGCCAACAGTGGGTCATCCCCTATTCGATTGACTCCTCCTTGATGTACTATCGCCAGGATATTTTGGATGCCAAGGGGCTGGCGCTGCCGACCACTTGGGAAGAGTATGCGTCGACCATGTTGGCCGCGCAGGAGCCGCCGGATACCTATGGCGCGGGCATTGCGCTCAACAAAGAGGCGACCGACTGTAACAGCACGTTTACCAACATGCTTTACTCTTTTGGCGCGTCGTATGTGGCGGAGGATGGCACGACGGTCGTCATCAATTCGCAGGAGACGCGCGATTGGCTGACGTTTATTGTCGAGGACATGTACAACCAGGGCATCTTCCCGCCCGGCGCGTTTGAGTGGGACAATGCCAGCAACAATGCTGCCTACCAGGACGAGACCGCGATCTCGATCAACAACCCCGCGTCGGTGTTGGTGTGGCTGCTGGACAACAAGCCGGAACTGGCCGAGGCGACGGCTGTCCAAGCGCTGCCAGCCGGGCCGAACGGCAGTTTTAACTCGGCGGGCACGCGCGTGGCGTGGGCGATCATGAATACAAGCTCGGAGCAGCGGCAAGAGTTGGGCGTCGAACTGCTGCGCTATCTCATGGAGCCGGAGCAGTTTGAGCCGTGGATCGAATTGGCCTTTGCCGCGCCTGCTGTAGAGCAGTACGCAGAGATGGAGATCTGGCAAGATCCCAAACGTGCCGGTTTCTTGGACGCGGCCAAGAATGGCGTGCTCACCGGCTATCCTGGCCCGCTGAATTCAGCGGCTTCTGAACTGGACACGCTGGTTCCGGCCACGTCCATGGTGCTGCGTGTGATCATCGATGGATGGTCAGTGGACGAGGCAATCGAGGAAGCTGAACAGATTGTGACGGATACATACGGCAAGTACCAGTAGGCCAGTCTTGCCCGTTATAGATCCTGTACTAGGTAAATGGTTCGCCATGTAGGTTGATAGGAGGGCGTGGTGATACAGCGTATTGCCACGCCCTCTTGTGTCGATTCGTCGTTTGTGGGTAGGAGATTACGCAATGCAAGCAGAGATTAAGCTTGGCGCTCCGGCTCGCCCGGCCATGTCGCAAGCTCGACGCTACGAAGCCTATCAGGGCTATCTGCTCGTAGCGCCGATTCTGTTGCTCTTTGCCGGGTTGGTGGTCTATCCCTTCTTCAATGCGATTTGGTTGAGCATGACGGATAAGATCATCGGTACGAAGGGCCAGTTTGTGGGGCTGCAAAACTACGCTTATTTGCTGCGCTGGCCCGATTTTGAGCGGATGTTTTTCAACACATGGACCATTGCCATTGTCGGCGTGGCTGTCAAGTTTGTGGTGGGGATGAGTTCTGCGCTGCTGCTGAACCAACCGTTTCGCGGGCGCATGATCGCGCGCGGGCTGTTCATGTTGCCCTGGGCGCTGCCGACGTTTGTGGCTACGCTGACCTGGCGTTGGCTCTATGACTATCAAAATGGCGTCTTTAGTACGATCTTGCTGCGCTTGGGGTTGATCGACGAGCGCATTTCTTTCCTGGGCAATCCCAAGCTGGCGCTCTGGTCGATCATTGTCTTGGTGGTCTGGAAGGGCTTTCCATTCTACACGATCTCATATCTGGCCGGGATGCAGGGGATTCCCAACGAGCAGTATGAGGCGGCAGAGGTGGACGGGGCCAATCCGTGGCAGAAGTTCCGCTTCATCACGCTGCCGAGCCTGCGCCATGTGATCCTGATCACCTGTTTGCTGTCGCTGATCTGGACATCCAACACCTTTGAGATGGTCTATCTGCTGACCGGCGGCGGGCCGTCGAATCGGACGCAGGTCTTCACGGTGATGGCCTATAAGCTTGGCGTGGTCAACGCGCGCATCGGCGAGGCCGCGGCGGTGCCGATGATGTTCTTCCCGCTGCTGTTGGGGTTGATCGTGATCGTCTCGCGCTATATGTTGAAGGAGGAAGCGTAAATGACGGCGCAACCGAAGTCACAGATGAAGTCGGACACATTCTATATTGTGCGCCGTCGAGTGGGGCGGGTGCTTTTTTACGCCGCGCTGATCCTCTTTCTGATTTGGGTGCTCTTTCCGTTTTACTGGATGGTCGTCACGTCGCTGCGCCCAGACGCCGAGTTGTACACGAAGAATCTGACCCTGTGGCCGCAGACGGTGACTTGGGAGCATTACGGCACGGAGATCAACCGCTTTCAATTCTTGGAGCGTCTGCGCAACAGCGTGGTCGTCGCCAGCGCAACTACCTTCTTGACCATTGTGGTCAGCAGCTTGGGCGCGTTCAGCATTACGCGTCTGCGCTATCCCGGTCGCGCGGCGTTGGCCCGATCGATCCTCTTGGTCTACTTGATCCCTGGTTCGCTCCTGTTCATTCCGCTCTATATCATTGTCTACAGCATTGGCCTAGCCAATACGCTGTGGTCGTTGATCATCACCTATCTAACCTTTAGCGTGCCCTTCTGTACGTGGATGTTGATGGGCTATTTCCGGGGCATTCCACCGGATATGGAAGAGGCGGCCATGATCGACGGGGCCAGCCGCTTCCAGTCGTTCTATATGATTTTGCTGCCGCTGGCCGGTCCTGGTATCGTAGCGGCGGGCATTTTCTCGTTCACGCTGGCTTGGAACGAGTTCCTCTATGCGTTGGTCTTTATTACAAGCAGCCAGCTACAGACTGTGCCGGTTGGTCTGGCGAGCCATATCGTGGCCGATATCTATATGTGGGGGCCGTTGATGGCCGGGTCTACTATGGCCGCTATCCCGGTTGTGATTCTCTATATCGTCGCCCAACGTGCTTTGGTACAGGGGCTATTCGCGGGTTCTGTACGCGGCTAGATTTTCGTTCACGCGCAATGCGAATTACCAAATTGGAGACATTGATCGTCCAGCCTCGCTGGGTCTTCTTGAAGATCCACACCGACGAAGGGCTTGTGGGGCTGGGCGAGCCGACTTTGGAGAACCGGGCGTTCACCATTGCGACCGCTATCAGCGAGGTCGAGCCTTATCTGATCGGCAAAGACCCGACGCGCGTCGTCCACCACTGGCAGGCGATTTACAAACATGCCTTTTACCGGGGCGGGCCGGTTTTGACCAGTGCGCTCTCTGGGATTGAACATGCCCTGTGGGACTTGGCGGGTAAGGCCGCGGGTGTGCCGGTCTATCAACTGTTGGGCGGGCGGGTGCGCGACCGCATCAAGGTGTATGCCCATGCACGCGGGGAGACGCCGGAGGAGTTGGCGGCGCATGGCCGGGAATTGGTGGCAAAGGGCTTTATTGCGCTCAAGACGGTCCTGCGCGGGCCGCGCCCGGCGCGCATCGTCGAGACGCCCGCGTATGTGGATCATCTGGTGGAGCGGATGGATGCGCTGCGCTCGGCTGTGGGCAAGGAGATCGACATCGGCGTGGACTTTCACGGCGCGATCAGCCCGCAGACCGCGGGGATTGTGATCAAGGCGTTGGAGGAGTTTTCGCCCCTCTTTTATGAAGAGATTGTGCAGTGCCAATACCCTGAACTGATGGCCGAACTGGCGGCCAAGACGCATATTCCCATTGCTGCCGGTGAGCGGGTCTATACTAAATGGGGCTTCCGCGAACTGTTGGAAAAGGGGGCCGCGTCGATCTTGCAGCCTGACCTGTCGCACGCGGGGGGCATTTTCGAGGGTCGGTTGATTGCGGGGATGGCCGAGGCGTACTATGCGGCCATCGCGCCCCACTGTCCACTTGGGCCGATCTCGCTGGCGGCCTGTCTGCAACTGGACGCGGCCACGCCCAACTTCCTGGCACAAGAGCAGGTGCATCTGGGCGAGGGCTATCTCAAGCAGCCTTTTGTGGTCGAGGATGGCTATGTGGCGCTGCCGACCAAGCCGGGGTTGGGGATCGAGTTGGATGACGCCGCGGTGGAGGCGCTGCAGACGACAGAACCGCGCCGCCACCCTGGGCTATTTCACCCGGACGACGGCGCGGCCATTGACCATTAGCGGCAGGGGATAGTAGGCATAAGAAATAAGAAAGGGGACGGTCAAGCGACTGTCCCCTTTGTCGTTTTGTCGTTTGGCAAACCTGCGCGCCGGTGTCCGTTTAGGACGGGCGCGGCAAGTCCAAGATGGCCTGGCACTCCTGCTGCACCATCTCCATGCCCTCTTCAAAGCTGACATCGCCATAGAAGAGGTCGGGGCTGGTGTTGGCCCAGGTGTCCTGCAACTCTTGGAAGCGGACGTTGTAGGGCATGGGGAAGGGGCCAGGGATCGAGTCGTCGGACATCATCTCGAAGGCGCGCATGAAGATGTCGGGCAGCCGTTCCTGCACCTGGGGATCGGTCCAGACTGTCTTGCGCGGGTTGGGGTAGGAGGGCGGGTTCATCACAGCCCAGACGCCCGCTTCCGTGCTTGTCAACGTACGGACGAGATCAAAGGCTTCATCCGGGTAGTCGGTGCCGGAGTAGGCCGAGAAGATGGAGACAAAGGCTTCGTAGCCGCGCTGACCATCGGGGCCGACCGGGTGCAGGGAGAAGTCGTATTCGAACTTGTCGGCGATGGTCTCTTGCAAGCCCAAGACGGCATAGAGGCCGATGGTGGACGTTGCCAAGGTGCCCCCGGCGAACTGTACGCCGCTCGCCTCTTCGCGCAGCGGGGCGCAGTTGAACTCGTTGCGCAGGCTCCAGACCCACTGGGCCGCCTCTTGGCCTTCGGGGGTGGTGTTGAAGAGGAACTGCGTCCCATCCTCGCCCAAGATCTCGCCGCCGTAGGAGCGTACGAGGTTGGCAAAGTCATAGTAGTTGCCCGGCATGTACTGGGTGCCAAAGACACGAGCATCCGGGTCGGTGGCTTCCACCGCGAGGTCGCGATATTCCAGCGTGGTCATATCGTCGGTGGGGTATGGCAGGCCCTTCTCGTCCAGGTAGGTCTTGTTGTAGACGATGAGCGCCGGGTTGCCGGGGTGCATTTCGTAGGGCAGCCCGTACATGCTGCCGTCCACTTGACAGCCTTGGAGGGCAGTGGTGAAGAAGTCTTCGATGTTGATATCGTCGCTGGCGGCGATGTGGTCGTCGATGGCTAGGAATGCACCCTGCACCGCCGAATAGGGGAACCATTTGACGCCGCTGTAGACGACATCCCACAGCGTGTCAGTGGCGAGCATACTGAGTTGCTTTTTGGGCATCTCGTCGTAGACGATTTCCAAAACTTCCAGTTCGACGTCTGGGTGTTCATTGGCCCATTCGCGTGACCAGTGGCGCTGCCAGTCGTGGAAGGGAATCGCGTAGGTCGCAACGCTCATCTGCTTCTTGGCCGATGATGGGGCGCTGGCGCTGTCGCTGCTGCCGGAGCTAGGGGAGCCGGCAGGCGCACAGGCGGCCAAGCCCGCGGTCGCGACGCCAGCGCCCAGGAATTTGAGCATCTGGCGTCGTGTCATTTTCTGGTGGTTCATGTGGTTTGCCTCCTTGGTACTGCAACTGGTAAGAAGAAAGTCGTGATGGGTGGTGGTAAGGAGTAAGCAGATATCGACTTGACTTGGAAAAGCCGTCAGGCAAGGGGGTTAGCCCTTGATGCCAGACAGCACGATCCCTTGTACGAAATAGCGCTGGGCCATGAAGAAGATGATCAACACCGGCGCGATGACCATGACGGAAGCCGCCATCAGCAGGTGTTCCAGCGGCATCCCCGACGTTTCCGGCACGCCTTTGAAGTAGTTCAGCCCCAGGGCGAGGGTGAACTTTTCCGGCGTGTTGAGGTAGATCAGCGGGCTGACGAAGTCATTCCACGCGCCGATGAAGGTGATCACGGCAATGGTGGCGATAGCCGGTTTGCACAAGGGCAGCAGGATGCGCCAGAAGATATGCAGGTAGCTTGCTCCGTCGATCAGCGCGGCTTCGTCAAGCTCACGCGGGAGCGACAAGATGAATTGGCGGAAGAGGAAGATGGCGAACGCGCCGCCGCCGAACCAATGGGGAACCCATAACGGCAGCATGGTGTCTATCCAGCCGAGCTTGTGAAAGAGCACGAACTGGGGGATCAGGGTCACTTGAGCCGGCAGCATCATCGTGCCCAGGGTGATGATGAAGATGATTTCGCGGCCTCGATAGCGGAAGCGCGCGAAGGAGTAGGCAACAATTGAGGCCGACAGCACCGTGCCGACAACGGTCAAGACGACGACGAACACGCTGTTCCAGGCCCACATCAGAAAGGGGACTTTGGTCAGCACGCGCGCATAGTTGGCCCATTGGGGCGTTTCAGGCAGCCAGGTAGGCGGGAAGTTGTAGAGTTCCCAGGGTTGTTTGAGCGAGCTGGAAACCGTCCAGAAAAAGGGGAACATGAAGACGATCCCCAACAGGATCATGGTGATGTAGAGGGCGATGTCACCCTGGCGGCGCTGGACTTTGAGCGAGGCTTGCCTGCCGCTGACCGAAGCGCTCACATCGCGAAAGGTTTGACTCTGGGTTGCCATTGGTCATTTACTCCCCTGCGTAATAGACCCACTTGCGGGACCAGTTCATCTGGATATAGGTAAAGGCGAGCACCAGCACCACAAAGACCCACGCCAGCGCGGAGCCGTAGCCCATGCGGAAATATTCGAAGGCTTGGCGGTAGATGTGCAGCGCCAAGAACCAAGTGGCGTAGGAGGGGCCGCCTTTGGTTGCCACAAAGGCCAGCGTAAAGACCTTCAGCGCACCGATAACCCCCAAAATCAGGTTAAAGAGCAGGGTGGGCGAGATCATGGGGATGGTCACGGCGCGGAATTTGGCCCAACCGCTTGCCCCGTCGATGTCGGCAGCTTCATAGAGTTCTTGGGGGACACCTTGCAGCCCGGCCAAGAAGATGAGCATGTAGTTGCCGCCAACCATGCCCCAGAGCGTGATGATGATTAATGCAGTCATGGCCCAATCTTTTGAGGTCAACCACCCTGGGCCTGGAATACCGGCCCAGTCGAGGAAGGTGTTGACAGGGCCAACGCTGGGGTGGAAGAGCCAAGTCCACAAGATGGCTAGGGCCACCATTGGCGTCAGGCTGGGGAGAAAGAAGACGGTGCGGAAGATATTCGTGCCCTTGACCCCGCGATTCAACATGAGCGCCAGGATCAGCGAGCCGATGAGACCCAGCGGAACCACGACGACAGAGTAAACAAGGGTGCGCCATAGCGAGGGCCAGAATTGCCGGTCGTTGAAAAATGCCTGCTCGTAGTTTTGCAGACCCACCCAGCGCGGGGCGGAGAGGACATCATACTCCGTCAGGCTGAAGTAGGCCGAGGCGAGGATCGGACCTAGAAAGAAGACGATCAGGCCGATCAACCAGGGGAGGAGAAAGATGTATCCCCATATGGCCTCACGCGTTTGCAGCCGAGATTGAGCACCCACGAGTCGGGCCAATAGGCTCGGCGCTTGTCGAGCTGTCGTCGGTGTGGACGCAGCAACTGCCATGCCAACCTCCTATCATGTCAGACCTTATGCTGTTACCGTATGCTGTTAGCGTGTGCTGTTACAAAGATGCGGCGCGTTATCCCGGTGTGCATACACCGGAACAGTGCATTGAATGGATTGTTGCCTGAACTGTTGCCTGCCGAATCGGTCGAGCGTGTGAGACGATACGAGACTATAGATGTGAGACTCTAGGTATGAGACTCTAGGTATGAGACTCTATGTCAAGCAAACTGTTGAAAGCCGCTCAATCCAACGCATAGGGAGCCATACTGCATTGGGATGCGCTTTTTGGATGATGCAGCGCCAGCAGAAGACGTGATCAACGAGATGCGATCAACCTGGACGACGTGATCAGCATGAATATTGCGTTGATGTAGGAGATCTGAATGGTCTGACCATTATAATGGACTCAACGAGGAATGCAAAACGATTATTTGGAGTGAGAGGTGGGGGGCCAGCCCTCAAAAACTTACCTGGGACGGCGCTTGTGACCGCTGGGAAATCCTGCCGTTTCCAGCGGCGGCTGAACGGGCGCGCATGGGGAAGGGGTGCTTGAATTTAATCGCGATTTTTGACAGGTGAAGAGGAGCGTGCTAGGATGTGCCTGCAAATGGTCTGACCACGGAACAAGAATCCGCTGCGAAAGGCATCTGCTGTGTAAGCGGTACTGTGACGCGCTTGTTTCGTTCGGTATTCAGTGTCTTTGCGGCATCACCGTTTCGTGCTAATGCTGTCCCCAGATGGCTCTTGCGAAAGAAGTCATATTAGCACATTCGTAACCCATTCGTATGTGGTGATGTTGTCGTCGTCGTCGTTTGCAACAGGAACAGTTGCTCGAGGCTTCCGCCTCTGGTAGACCTGACTAATTCCCAACTATCCACCTTATAGCCGTATTGCAAGAAAGCTGTATTGCACTCTACAATCTTAAGGAGGAACTATGTCCGCTCCAAAGCCACTATCTCGTCGTGAATTTTTGCGTGTCGCTTCCTTCGGTGCTGCTGGTGTGGCGCTGGCGGCTTGTGCGGCGCCAGGGGGCGGCTCGTCCAGCGCGCCTTCCGGCGATGCCGCGCCTGACGGTGAGCGCGTAACCGTTCGCTTCCATGCTCGTATCGGCCAGCAAGAGGATACGCTCTATGATATGCAGATGCCGAAGTTCATGGAAGAAAACCCGAACATCGAGCTTGTGAAAGAGTCTTTCCCTGGCGCAGAGTTCTCGGCCAAGATCGCCACGATGTTTGCAGGCGGCACATTGGGCGATGTAATCTGGAGCGCGCTGGGCCAGTCGAAGATCCAGTTCGCCTATAGTCAAGGCCAAATCGCCGCGATCAATGATTTGGTTGAGTCCCAGAGTGTGGATCTGAGCCAATGGTATCAGGGTTGTCTGGACGCCATCACGGTGGAAGGCAATCTGCTGGGTCTGCCCTTCAAGGCGCACCCAGGGCTGGCGGTTGTCTACTACAACCAGACAGCCATCGACGAGGTCGGCGGGACCTATCCGGAGCCCGGCTGGACCCAGGAGCAGCACATTGAACTGGCGCAGGCGCTCACCAAGAGCGAAGGCGGGCGCACCACCCGGTTCGGCTATCTGCCGGCTGTGACGTGGAAGGGCTTTGTCACGCTGACGCGCGCCTTTGGCGGTGAACTGATCAGTGAGGACGGTACAGAGTTCTTGCTGCTGGAGGATGCCGGACGCCAGGCTGTGCAGTATGCCTATGACCTGTTCCACACGTATGAGGTAGCGCCCACGCCCGATCAGCTTGTCGGCGAGGCGAACGACATGTGGATCAGCGGCGTGCTGGGCACGTACCAGGGCGGCACGTCCGTCTCGGTGACCGACAGCGCCATTGGCGATTCCTTCGAGTGGATGGCTGCGCCGAACCCGATCGGCCCCGGTGGCGTCGGCGGTTCGGACTTCGAGGTTGATGCGTACTGTGTCACGAGCACGTCCGAACACCCGGATGAAGCCTTCCTGTGGGTACAATACTTGTGCAACCAGGAGAGCGGTATTCAACTGGGCCTCATCGGCGGCACGGTCGGTGGACGCCCCGATGTGTACGGCGCAGAGGAACTGCTGCAATTCCCGTATCGTGTTGTCTTCAAGGACATTATGGACAACGCGATGGCGAGCCGCATCTTGGCGAACTGGCGTCAGGAAGAGGCGGAGACCACTTGGGATCAGCTGACGCAGCCGCTTTGGGGCGGCCAAGACGAGCCCACCGAGGCAGTCTTGGAAAGCATTGCGAGCCAGATCCAGGACATCATGGACAAGCCGCGCCCCTAAGGGTTTTTGCCTGACGTTGAAACGGGTGGCTGTCCCATGACAGCCACCCGTATCTGTATGCATTGTCCCGGCGCAGTATGCCGGCGTTTGGGGCGATGCACCTAGAGGAATATTCCACATGAGTACAGCAAGTCCAGCACGGCGCTCCGTGTGGGGAACGCCGCTGCAACGCCGTGAGGCGATAGAAGGCTATATTTGGATTTCACCGTGGGTGATTGGCTTTCTTGTTTTCTCTCTTGGCCCCATTATTGCCTCGCTCTACTTAAGCTTTACCGAGTACAGCATCGGCGGGACGCCAAAGTGGATTGGCTTTGCCAATTATGAGACGGCATTGTTTAATGACAAGCTTTTTTGGCCTTCGCTTTGGCGCACGACTTATTACACGATTGCTACCGTTATTCTAGGGGTAGCTGGTTCACTGTTGGCCGCGCTTTTGCTCAACCAGAATATTCGCGGCCGCGCGGTTTATCGTGCGCTTTACTATTTGCCCTCGTTGACGCCGGTTGTCTCGATGGCGATCTTGTGGCAGTGGTTACTCCAGCCGCAGGTGGGCTTGGTCAACTATCTGCTGTATGAGGTCGGCATCCAAGGCCCTGGCTGGCTAACGAGCCGTGAATGGGCGATTCCGTCGATGATTATGATCTCGCTTTGGTCGAGCATTGGCGGTGGGCGCATGATTATTTTCTTGGCCGGTCTGCAAGGTGTGCCCAAGGAACTGCACGAGTCGGCAGAGATCGACGGAGCCAATGCCTTGCAGCGCTTCTGGGCCGTTACGCTGCCCATGATTTCGCCTGTGATTTTCTTTAATACGATTCTTGCGGTGATCGGGAGCTTCAGCGTCTTTTCGCTGGCGTATGTTGCCACCAACGGTGGTCCGAACTACGCGACGTGGTTCTTCATGCTCCATCTGTATTACAACGCGTTTAGCTACTTCCAGATGGGCTATGCGTCGGCGCTGGCGTGGATCTTCTTCCTGATCATTTTTGTTCTCTCCGTGATCCAGATCAAGCTGTCGGATCGCTGGGTGTACTACGAGTTTGTGTAAGGAATCCACTCATGGCAACTACGCAACAAAGCGCACCGGCGACCTTTGCGGGTTCGCGTCGCAGACAAGACTCGGCCACTTATGTGTTCTTTCGGCGGCTGGGGCGGGTACTGCTCTATACCTTCGCGACGTTGACTGCGATCATCTTTAGCCTGCCGTTCTTTTGGACGATTGCCAGTTCGCTCAAGCCGATTACGGAGATCTACGTCTTTCCGCCAACGCTCTTTCCGGAGAACATCCGTTGGGCCAACTATCGCGATGTCTTTACGATTGCGCCCTTTGGCTTGTTCATCTGGAACACGGTGGTGATCACGGCGCTGGCGATGCTTGGGCAGATCCTATCCGCGTCGGCTGTGGCATACGGCTTTAGCCGCTTCCGCTTCCCGGGGCGGGATGCGCTGTTCGTGTTGGTGTTGAGCACGATGATGCTGCCGTGGCAGGTGACGATTGTGCCCACCTTTTTGCTCTTCCGCTATCTGGGGTGGATCAATACATT
>CAZZNG010000112.1:0-4104 GCA_964655505.1 uncultured Litorilinea sp.
ATCGCGCAGCACCGGCACCACCAGCCCCTCTTCCGCACCGACAGCAATGCCGATGTCATAGTAATGCTTGAGCACAATCTCATTTTCTTCAATGGACGCGTTGAGTTGGGGGAATTGCTTGAGCGCGCCAATGGTGGCCTTGACAAAAAAGGACATGAAGCCCAAGCCCACCCCTTCACGCGTCTTGAAATCGTCGCGCCGCCGCTGGCGCATATCCATCACCGCTTTCATGTCGACTTCGTTAAAGGTGGTCAACATGGCGGCTGTTTGCTGCGCCGACACCAGCCGTTCGGCAATGGTACGCCGCCGCCGCGACATGCGGATGCGCTCTTCGCGGTCTGCGTTGGGCGAGGGGGCCGGGCTGGGCTGTGGGGCTGGGGCTTCGCGCCGCGCGGGCGCGGAGGGTTGCGCGGGGGCCGCTGTTTCGGCTGTCTGCTGTCCCTGCACATAGCTTTCTACGTCGGCTTTGGTCACGCGGCCGCCTGGCCCCGCGCCGGTGATCTCGGCAATGTCCACGCCTTTTTCGGCTGCCATTCGTTTGGCAACGGGGGTTGCGCGCTCGGCTCTGGCTGAATCCGCTTCTGGCGCAGGTTGCGCGGCCTTCGCTTCCTCCCGCGGCGTAGCCTCTGGCGCAACTTCCTCGCCCGCGGCCTCCGGCACGTCAGCTTGCTTGGCCTCTGCTTCCTCTGATGGGGCCTGACCATCCGCATCTTCGATCACGACCAGCAGATCGCCGGTTTGCACATCCTCGCCCGTCTGCCGCTGGATCTTTCCGAGAATGCCGCTTTGTGTCGCCGAAACATCCAAGTCTACCTTGTCCGTTTCGAGCGAGACAAGAGGCTCGCCCGCCTGCACGGGATCCCCTTCTTTTTTGAGCCATTCGCCAACCGTGGCTTCTACCACGGATTCTCCCAAGTCGGGCACCACGATCTTGACGGACATTGACTTTCTCCTTTGCCCCAGTCCTGATGAGCGTTTGCTGTTAACTACCTCAAGTTACGCAGGGAGAGCATCCCGCGCGCATTCACTTTCGGCACGCGGGCCTAGTCCACCTGCGAAGCGGCTGTGTTCGTCGTAACTGCCTCGTCTGCCATCCCCAAAGCTTGTGCAATGATAGCGGCTTGGTTGGTTTGGTGCCACGCTGTCGAACCTTCGGCGGGGCTGGCGCGGCGCGGTCGCCCTACATAGCGAAGCGGCAGCGTGTCCGGCAGTTGATCCTCGATGAGCGGGCGTACAAACTCCCACGCGCCCATGTTCTGTGCCTCCTCCTGCACCCAGAGCACTTCTTGCAGATGCGGATAGCGCTCATAGATGCGCTGCAGTTCCTCGGCTGGGAAGGGGTAGAGTTGCTCGACGCGCACGATGGCAATCTCGGGCCGTTCTTGTCGTTTCTCATTTGAAATGAGGTCGACATAGATTTTGCCGCTGCACAAGATCAGCCGCCGCACTTGGGCCGGGTCGCTGCTTGGGTCGTCAATCACAGGCTGCCACTGGCCCTCCGCCAGTTCATGCAGAGACGAAGCTGCTTGCGGATGCCGCAGCAGGCTCTTGGGCGTCATCACACTGAGGGGCAGCGGGTCTGTCTTGAGCAAAGCTGCTTGCCGCCGCAGGAGATGGAAATATTGCGCGGCGGTTGTGCAGTTGCAGATACGCATGTTGGTTTCGGCGGCCATCTGCAAGAAGCGCTCCAGCCTGCCTGTAGAGTGGTCTGGACCTTGCCCTTCGTAGCCGTGGGGGAGCAAAAGCACAAGCGAAGGGGTCTGCCCCCACTTTGCCCGCCCGGAAACCAGAAACTCGTCGATGACCGGCTGGGCGCCGTTGACAAAGTCACCATACTGCGCTTCCCAGATCACCAACCGCTCTGGCTTTTGGATGTTGTAGCCGTATTCAAAGCCAATCGCCGCGTTTTCGCTCAACGGGCTGTTGTGGATTTCAAACGCGGCTGTCGCCTGCGGCAAGTTGTGCAGGGGCGTATAAGGCTCGCCGGTCTCAGCATCAAAGAGCACCGCGTGCCGCTGGCTAAAGGTGCCCCGTTCAACATCTTGGCCTGTCATGCGGATGGGTATGCCTTCGGCCAAAATCGAGGCCAGCGCCAGTTGCTCTGCAGTGGCCCAATCGACATTGCGTTCGCCAGGCGCGTCGAGGCTTTGGCCGCGGCGCGACAAGATGCGCTGCAGCCGGGAGTTAAGCGTGAAGTCATCGGGCAAGGCCAGCAGCCCCTCAAGGTATTGGCGCAGTTGCTCCATCTTGACGGCTGTGCGAACACGCCGCGCCGCGCCGGGCAGCGGCATCTCAAGTTCCGGCCTGAGGTCGGCATCTTCCACCTGGAGTGTGTCGAGGATCTCTTGCATCTTTGCCAGGTGCTGCTGCAGCAGTTCTTGCGCGTGCGACTCGTCAATCGTCTTTTCCTGGACAAGTTTGTCGGCCCACAGTTGGCGCACCGACGCATGGTTGTCGATCTTTTTGTAGAGCAGCGGCTGGGTAAAGCGAGGCTCGTCCCCCTCATTGTGCCCGTGACGCCGGTAGCCGATTAAGTCGATCAGAAAATCCTTCTTGAATCTGTCACGATAGGCCATGGCGATGCGACCGGCCTCGATACAGGCGACCGGATCATCGGCGTTGACATGGATAATCGGAATTTTGAAGCCTTTGGCAAGATCGCTGGCATAGAGGGTGCTGCGCCCGTCAGCCGGTTCGGTTGTGAAGCCAAGCTGATTGTTGGCGATGATATGAATGGTGCCGCCCGTGAGATAACCAGGGATGCGCAACATGTTCAGCGTCTCGGCTGTAATCCCCTGGGCCGAGAAGGCCGCGTCGCCGTGGATCAAAACCGGCAGCGAGATATGGTGGTCGAAACGCGGTTCACCCGCTTCGTCGGTGAAGGTTCCTGCTGCGCGCGCCATGCCTTCGACCACAGGGTTGACATGCTCCAAGTGGCTTGGGTTGGGCGCGATGCTGATGACCAGGTCCAGCGTGTCCCCCTCATAGAGGGCGCGCCGCGCACCGGCATGGTACTTCACATCCCCTGTCCAGCCGAGTTCATTGTACGCGCTCACGATGTCGCTGGAGATCGGGTCTTTGAATTCCAGTAAGATGGTTTCATAGGGTTTGCAGAGCAGATGCGCCATGACGTTGAGCCGCCCGCGATGGGCCATGCCCAACAAAATCGTGTAGATGCCGCTGTCCGCGGCCTCGCCGACAATCTCATCCAAAAGCGGCACCATCATATCCAGCCCCTCAATCGAGAAGCGCGTCTTGCCGGGGAATGTGCGGTGCAAGAATTGCTCGAAGCCCTCGACTTGGGTCAAGCGTTCGAGCAGCGCCACGGGGTTGATTGGGTCGTTTGGGGGTCGAAACTGCTTGGATTCGACCACATGGCGCAGCCATTCCCGTTCTTCGATGATGCGTAGGTGGTCATAATCGTGGCCGGTTGTGCTCGAGTAGACCTCGCGCAGCTTTTGAATCGCCTCCCAGGCGGATTGGGACTCCTGGGCAAGCGGTCCCCCGACTGGGCTAGCGGGTATTTGGCGAAGCTCTGCCTCGGTCAGCCCATAATAGTCCAGGTGCAGCGCCGGGTCGTCGGGCGGCGGCGCGCCAAGCGGGTCTAGCTGGGCCGCCAAGTGCCCATACTCGCGGATTGCGCTCGCCAAGTTGACGACGTGAATGACTTTGTCGAACGGCACAGTTCCTGTATCCGCTGTGTCCACGTCAAGCTGCAATCCGGCCAAGGAAGCGGCAGGGGGTTCACCCGTCGCGCTCTCATCTGGGCTTTCAAGTAGGCGTTCAAGCTGGGCCGCGTGTTGGTCAAAATAGGCGCGCGTGGCGGCATCGACGCTCTGCGGGTCACGGCGATATTGCTCGAACAAGCCCCAGATGTATCCGGCATTAGGGCCGTAGAAGTCAGATAGATTGATCATTGGCTGGGTATCCGTATCCATAAAAGAAATGCGCGAAAAGAAATGCGCGGCACGAAGGACAGCTTCAGAAATGCGTATGAAGCCTGTACAAGACAAAAAGGGCGACAACCGGCACAAAAGCCCTTAGTCCATGTTTGCTGTCAAGGTCTGTCGCGATGTCTGCTGTCGGTGTCTGCAGTGAATGTCT
>CAZZNG010000112.1:4204-16483 GCA_964655505.1 uncultured Litorilinea sp.
CAACGTCTGTCGTCAGTGTCTGTTGCCTATTGTCTATGAACATCCGCCAGTTGACAACGTACCGTCGCGGCTGCCCGTGACGCCACCGGACAAGCTCGCTGCTGAATCGGTGGGGAAAGAAAATGCCTTCTTAGCACTTAGGACACAATCGGCAGAATTGAAGTTAGCGCGCTACCATTTACCGCCCGATTCCAGCCACCAGTTTTGACCATCTGTGTAGATATGCGTGCGGCCCGCTTGTGCAGTCTGCAGCAGCCTTCTGCCGGTGAGCGGAATCCATCCCTGTGCTGGGGCAATGCCGTCTCGAAGCGCTCCGCCCCCGTGGATAACAATCATCTCTGGATCGACGCTTGCCACCAGATCGCCGTACTGCACGTCACCGCTTCGTGAGATCACTTTCTGCGGGATCACTTGCAGCAGGTTCGCCTGAAGCAGCACGCCTAGAGCAGCCGACGTGGATGGATCAAGCGGACGGTTGTCCCCTGTCATCAGCAAGCTGAACTCATCGTAAACGATCTTGAGCATCCATGCTTGATCGCCTGCTTCGTCGCCGCTTGCATTTGCGGCATGGGGCGGCCCCAACACCCATAAAGCCACGCCATCCCCTAGATCAACCCATCCACCCTGTTGCAAAGGGGTGATAGGCGTCTCGGTCAACTGGAGACTTGTACGCCATTGGTCATTGCCCGTATCTTGGAAATGCAAGGCATGGCCGATGCGCCACCGGCGCGGGATTTGCGCCAGCGCGTCGTCATAGGGGCTGTTGGGCTGCGTGACGACCATGAGGTCGAGCGTACGATCCCAAAAGGGCATCACCGCGCCAAGTTCGGAGATGAGTCGCTGTGAAATCGGCCCGCCATCAATCAATATTTGACGCCCCATCGGCGTTTGAATCAGCGTCCCGGTCCCTCCATCGACATTGAGGAAGTAGATATGCAGTTTACCGTCCGGCAGTGTCGCCACTGCGCCCCAGATCGACACGACCACAAGGCCCAGGCCGCCCAGCAGGAGCGGCTGCAAGCGGTGCATCCACCGTGCCCGGTTGCGCCAGCCTCGCCCTAACTGCTTATAGACCTGATAGATTCGATGGCCGCCAAAGCGCAATGCGCCAATCAGCCCGTAGGTGATGACAAGCCCGGCCCACCCATAGGTTGTAACCGCCAGGCTCGCACCCGGCAGCTGCGCTGTCCACTTGGCGACGAGCGTTGTCCACTGCAGACCTAGCCACGTTACCCACAGGACAGCTTCCGCAATGAGTCCCAGGCCCAACAGACCAACCAAAATTCCCGCCATGCCGGACAACAAGATCAACGGCTGCAGCGCAGCGACCAAGAGGTTCGCCACAATGCTAATGACGCTCAGGCGGCCAAAGTAAAAGACAATCAAGGGCAAGACCATGATGTTGGCCGCCAACGTAACGATTAGGCTCTCAAGGATGAGGCTGTAGAAAAGCGTCTGCCGCCCGCTGGATGGGGCAGGGGCCTGTGCTGTCGTTGTCGATGTTGCGCGTGTCGCGGTCAAGACGCCGCCTTGAAAATTGGGCAGCAGTCGGACGATCCATGCAGTGATCGCCGGTGTAAAGAGAATTAGCCCTGCCGTTGCCATGCCGCTCAACTGGAAGCCTACGTCCCACAGGATAAGCGGATTGATCAGCGTGAGACAGGCCGCGGCCGCGGCCAAGCCGATCAGGGCCGTACTGGGCCGATTGATGGCCCCGGCAACGACCACCAGCCCCCCCATCACGGCTGCCCGCAGCACGGCAGCATCCCCACCCACCAGGAGCGCATAGAGTGTAATGGCGGTAAGCGCAGGGTAGACAGCCCATTTTTGCCCGACAACGCGTTGGCTCAAGGCTAGGGCAACAGCCGCGACGAGCGCAACATTGCTGCCTGAAATCACGAGTACATGGCTAATCCCGGCTAAGTTGAACTGGTCATAAAGCGCATCCGGGATGCCGCTGTCGATGCCTAAGAGCATACCGTTTGCCAGCGCCGCGGTCGGTTCCGGCAGCGACTGGTTGAGCAACTTTTCACCCTGGCCGCGCAGGGCATAGAGATAGTGCCACCCGCCGCGCAACAGGCCCGCGGGCGGTTCAGCCTGTACTTCAATTTGTGCATCGTGCAGAATGCTGTGGATCCCGCTGCGCGCCAGATATTCTCGATAGGAAAAATCTTCAAAGTCCGGCGGTGTTGTCAAACGCCCAGAGAGGCGGACGGCTTGACCATAGCGGTAGCGGCGGTTGTCGCGGATCTGGAGCGATAACAAGCCGTCGACAGGGCGTGGAGCGCCGTCAACGATCATGCGCTCAACGGCAACCTGTAGCTGATGGCGTCCATCTTCCTGGGTGGGGTAGTGATGAATATGCCCCTCTAGGAGCCGTGACGCGGCCTGTCGATCAAAGGCATGGCTGGCCGGTAGGTTGTAGTAGGCTAGATCCGCGGGTGTCCAACAAGGGGTCAGTGGATGGGCGGCATAACGAAAAATGCCCGTCAACAGGCACAGGATCAAGCTAGCAGAAAGCGCCAGCGAGAGCGGTGGTGAAGGGGGGACAAAACCGGCGCTTGTGGGCCAGCGCAGGGGCAGACTGGCAGCGAGCGCGCGCTTCTTTTCCCAGCGATGCAAAAGCGGAACGCAGAACAACACCCCTAAAGGAAGATACCAAAGCCAAGATGGAAACTCGCATTGGAGCAATCCCCGCTCCCACATCCATCTGCCCACGCCAATGCCCACCATGTACGCAAGGGCCAAATAGAGCATTGTCATGTGTCAACCGTGCGCTCGCGCTTGTAATCAGTGAGTTGCATGGCTAGGCGATGGGGGAGGATCCCGGCGGTTTGTATGAGGGAAGCGGCGTCGAGGCATCTCGACGCCGCTCCTCTATCGCCTGTGCGCGGGCCGCGCGCAGGCGTTGGTTCACTTGCTTGCGCCTATTATATACGATACACGTAGGCGCGACGTACCTGCGTTACTGGGTCGGCTCCAGTTCCAAGAGCATGAGCAAGGCTGTCCGGTGCCAGAAGCCTTCATGCACATAGGGGTTGTCGGGATTCGGCCAGTTGGTCCAATACGTTGTGTTCATGGGGACCAGGATGACCGTCTCGGTGAGCATGATGTCGGGCAGGTTGGGCAGCCAGATCTCCATGGCGTCATGGAAGAGATCAAACAAGGCCGGATCGTCGGAACTGACCGAAGTCATCTCGTCGACAATGGCGCTGAATTCTTCATTCTGCCAGCGCCAGATGTTGGCCCCATTCGTCGTCTCGCCGGTGGGGCGATAGTAGCGAATGTGATAGAGGTTGTTGAGCGTGGTGTAGGGATCGTTCATGCTGCCGCCATGCCCCCACAAGAAAGCCACGGCTTCGCCGGTGTAGACCCGGTTGGTAAAGTCCGCGGGCAGGAGGAAACTGGCGTCAAACCCGGCGCGGCGCAACTGTTCAGTCACGATGGGCGCTTGGGGCGTGGTGGAAGGATGCTGCGGGAAGGTGATGATCTCGAAGCGAATGCGCTCGCCATCCGCATCCACCCACATGCCTTCGCTGTCCTTGGTATAGCCCTTGCCGGTCATGATCTCTTCGGTCTTGGCAAGGTTGAACTCGGTGGTGTCATACTCTTCCAAGAGATCGCTGATGTGCTCAAAATAGGGGCGCAGACCCGGATAGTTGGGATAGGGCAGTTGGATCTTGGTCGTGGTATTTCTAAAGGCGAACTGGATGATCTCGTCCCGATCCAGCGCGTAGCTGATGGCCCAGCGGATTTCTGGATCGTCAAAGGGTTCGATCTCGGTGTTGAAGCCCAGGCTGATGGGCCACCAGTCCAGGAAGCCATAGGGCGGCTCGTCGGAATGGGTGATGACCGCGGGGTTTTGGGTGCGCACCAGTTCAAAGTTGGCCGCGGTGACCGAGAAGGCCATGTCGATCTCGTTGTTGATGATCATCTGGACCATGGTCTGCTCGTTCATGCCCGGCAGGTAGATCAAGCGTTCGACTTGGGGCAGTTCATGGAAGCCGGTCTGGGCCGCCCACCAATCATCCCGGCGATCCCAAATTTTCTGCTCAACTGTGCTGGCGACCAGGCGATAGGGGCCAGTGCAAAGGGGCAGCCCAGCCTCGGGGTCATAATTGCCGAAGGTGGCGGCCTCCTGCCCTTCAAAGATGTGCTGCGGCACAATCGGCACGCCTAGATCGGCGCGGAAGGTGAGCACGTCAAAGACGAAGCGGGGGTTGTTCCCCAAGAGGTGGAAGCGGATGTTCAGGTCGTCGATGACTTCAACGCTCTCCACGGTGCTGCTTACTTGCCCGGCGCGGTTGAGCGAAGAGTCGTTCAGCAGCAGTTCAAAGGTGAAGGCGATGTCCTCGGTATCGAAAGGCTCACCGTCGCTCCAAGTGACGCCCTCTCGCAGCGTGACGACAACCTCGGTGAAATCGTCGTTAAATTCATAGCTTTCAGCCAGCCAGGGAATGAAATCATCCCCAATCATGTTGTAGTAGAAGAGGCCCTCGGTGCAGGCCTGATAGTAGCCGCTGCGCGAAGTACCTAGCGCGAAGTGGTTGAACAACTCCACATCGGTAAAGGCGCCCGGATGCTCGCCGCCCAGACCGGCCATGATCAACGTGCGATTGCGCGGGATGGATGCAAGCCCTTCGGGCGCGGCGGGCTGCTCGGCAACGGCCGCGTCCGCTCCTGGCGCGGCATCCTGCGCCGGGGGCGCAGCCTCTTGTGCAGCAGGCGGCTGCGTTGCACACCCGGCCAGCAAAGCAACCGAAAGCAGCACGGGCGCCAACAAATATCGCCACTGACGCAACATGGAGTTCCTCCTTTTGGTTTTTGGTTCCATGAATTCAATTGTCGGTACGGCTTAAACCGGTACAACACTTGAACAAAACAGCTTGGAACAATTTGGAAAGGGAAAGTGGGAAGCGCTTGTACGATAAACAAGAGGCGCAAAAACCGCAACCGCCCAATTCACCTGCATCTACCGCAACATACACAACAAAAATTGCGAATGACCGGGGCGTTTGACACGTCCGGGGCAACGTGATAAATTAGCAACCCGTAGCTCCCTATAAGTGAATTGCTCTACAAACAGACTGAACCAATGCGGATGGTCGGGCATAGCGAAAAACCCGCGCCAGACTGCATCCATAAGCTACACTAAATTACATTACGTCGCTCCCACTCACCAGAATTCTTGTACAACCCAATAGGCATCTTCGATCTTCATCCGGAAGTTCCCTTATCCCCGGCAATTTGATGGTATGCCTGGCCCAATCCGGATTCAGATTGCACAGGAAATGGAGTGTAGATAGTATGACTCTCCGGTATCTGGTTGGCCGGTTGTTCTTCTTTGTGCTCGTCATCTGGGCAGGAATGACGCTGATCTTTTTCTTGCCCAAGCTGTCCCCCAACCGCGACCCAATCCGCGAGCGGATGGGCATGATGGTGGCTTCGGGCGGCGCAATGGCCGAAGATGTTGAAGCCATGGCCCAGGCGTATGAGGAGAAGTTCGGTCTGGACAAACCGCTCTGGCAGCAGTACGTAGCCTACATGAGCAACATGCTGCGGCTGGACTTGGGCTACTCGCTTGCGCTCTACCCTGCACGCGTGATCACGCTGATCATGCAAGCGTTGCCGTGGACGATCGGGCTGTTGGCAACCTCCACCATTCTCGCCTTTGCCCTGGGCACTGTTGTGGGCGGGCTATTGGCTTGGCCCCAAACGCCCAGAGCGCTCCACTGGCTGCTGCCGCCCCTGTTCACCCTGTCGGCGATTCCCTACTACTTGTTAGGGTTGTTGTTGATCTACGTCCTTGCCTTTCGGCTGCGTATCCTGCCGCTGGGGGGTGGTTCGCAGTACGGCACACTTCCTTCGCTGACCTGGTCTTATGTGACGGATGTCTTTCGCCATTCGCTCTTGCCCGCCGCGTCGATTGTGCTGTCCGGGGTAGGATTTTGGGCGCTCTCCATGCGCGGCATGATGGTCACGGTGGAAGGGGAAGACTACGTCACCCTGGCCGAAGCCAAGGGGCTGCCGCCGCGGCATATCTTCTTGTGGTATGCCATGCGCAACGCGCTGCTGCCCCAGACAACATCGTTGGCGCTCTCACTGGGCACGGTGCTGTCCGGCGCGCTGTTGGTCGAGATCATCTTTCGCTACCCGGGCATCGGTTCGCTGCTTTTTCGGGCGATCACCGGCTTTGACTACTTCACCATCTACGGCGTGGTTTTCTTCATCATTGTCACCATTGCGCTAGCTACGCTGATCCTCGATCTGGTCTATCCACTGCTGGACCCAAGAATCAACTATCAGCGCTCGTAACATTGGGCGGTTATTGCGAGAAGGACGCGTGTTTATGAAACGCTTTCTACGTGCGATGCGCCGCAACCCACAGTTAACCTTTGGAGCAGGGTTGCTGCTCATCATGCTGCTTGCCTGGATCATCGGCTATTTCATGGTGGACCTCACCAAGGCGCGGCCGCTTTCCGCGCTGCCTGACATGCCCCCCTCCAGCGAGTACCTTTTGGGGACGGACAGCGCGGGACGGCAGATGCTGGCGGTGCTTGTGGCCGGTACGCCGCTGACGCTGCAAATCGGGCTGTTGGCAGGAACCGTGGCGCTGCTTATCGGCACGGTGCTCGGCTTCTCAGCCGGTTACTTTGGCGGCATTCCGGACCTGCTCATCCGCAGCGCGGCGGATGTGGCGTTGACCATTCCGGCCCTAGCCGTGTTGGTCGTCATCGCGTCGGTGATCAAAGACGTTCTGACCGTGCAGGTCATGGGGCTGATCATCGCTTCGCTGGCGTGGATGTGGCCCACGCGCACCATACGCTCCCAAGTTTTGACCATGCGTGAGCGCGCTTATGTGGAAGTGGCGCGGCTTTCGGGCTTGAACGGGGTCGAGATCATCTTCAAAGAGTTGATGCCCAATTTGCTGCCCTACCTGGCGGCGAGCTTTGTCGGCGCGGTGGCTGCCTCGGTGCTGGCCGCGATTGGCCTGGAGGCGTTGGGCCTCGGCCCACAGTCGGAGCCAACCTTGGGCATGACCATCTTCTGGTCCATCTACTACGGAGCCATGCTGCGCGGCATGTGGTGGTGGTGGGGGCCGCCGATGGTGGTCATTGTGTTGCTCTTTATCGGGCTATTCCTGGTATCAGCCGGCTTGGATCGCATTGCCAATCCTAGAGTGCGGAGAACAGCATGAGCGGCGAAGTCCTGCAGGTGGAAGATCTACATGTCCATTACGAGACGGATGCGGGGCTTGTGCGCGCGGCGCAGGGGGTGACATTCTCTCTGCGGCGAGGGGAACGGCTGGGGCTGGTGGGCGAGTCCGGGTCGGGCAAATCGACCACGGTGCTGGCCTTGCTGCGTATGATCAAGTCGCCTGGGGTGATTGCAGGCGGCAAGGTGGTTTTGGATGGCGTTGACTTGCTCTCCCTCAGCGAAGCGCAGATGCGCGCACACCGCTTTGCCAATATTTCCTTGATTCCCCAAGGGGCCATGAACTCGCTCAACCCGGTCATGCGGATTCGCCGGCAGATCGAGGATGTAGTCAAGTATCACGACCGCAATTCTCCCATACGCCAGTCCCGCGAGCGGATTCGCCAGTTGTTGGATTCGGTGGGGCTGGCCCCAGAGGTGGCGGATGTCTACCCGCATGAGTTGAGCGGCGGCATGAAGCAGCGCGTCTGCATTGCCATGGGTATCGCGCTGGAGCCGAAGGTCATTGTGGCCGACGAGCCGACCAGTGCCCTGGACGTGGTGGTACAGCGGCAGGTCATGGAGACGCTCGGCGCGGTGCAGGAGAAGATCAACGCCGGTCTGATCCTGGTGGGCCACGATATGGGTTTGATGGCCCAGTTTGTCAATACCATCGGCGTCATGTACGCCGGTCGCCTGGTGGAGCTGCGCCCGGTCGAGGAGATCTTCGAGAACCCACTCCACCCCTACACCCAAATGCTCATCTCCAGCCTGCCCTCGCTGGAAGGCAAGCGCCAGTTCAAGGGGATTCCGGGCATTACGCCCTCGCTCTTGAAGCCACCGCCCGGCTGTGCGTTTCACCCGCGCTGTCCTCAAGCCATGGCCGAATGCAGCCAGATCGCGCCCGTTCTGCAGACCGTGGCCCCTGGCGAACAGGTTTCATGCCACCTCTACACGGCGCGCGAAAATGGCGCAGACCCACACGCGCACACGCCCTTATCCTCCGTCGAACGCCCAACACCGGCAGCAGGCCATGTCGGTGACTGATGCGCGGGGGAATGAGCGTGCAGGCATTGAGCAAAAGCCATCGTAACATCTGACGTAACATCTGATCCAGAAGGTGTAAGTCCAGAACGTGCAAGGAGCCAAGCATGGCTGCATTACTCGAGGCGCGCAACGTCGGCAAGACTTACGGCGGCGGCCTCTTAAGCAAGAAGCATACGGTGGCCCTGCGCCAGGCGTCGCTGGTTCTGCAAGGCGATTCACCGTCAATCACCGCGATTGCCGGGGAAAGCGGCAGCGGCAAGACCACCCTGGCGCGGCTGCTGCTGGGCATGATCAAACCCACCACAGGCGAAATCCTGTACCAGGGCACGCCGTTGAGCAAAATGCGCGCCGACGAATGGCAGCGCTTTCGGCGCGAGGTGCAGGCTGTCTTTCAAGACCCGTTCGAGGTCTACAACCCTTTTTACAAAGTTGATCACGCATTGGTGCAGCCGGTAGAGAAGTTTTACCCAAATCTGTCCAAGGCGGAGACAAGAGAGAAGATCGAGGAGGCGCTGCGCGCTGTGGGCCTGCGCCCGGAGGAAACACTGGGCCGCTATCCCCACCAGTTGAGCGGCGGCCAGCGCCAGCGCATCATGACCGCTCGCGCCCTGGTCTTGCGCCCGCGCATCATTGTGGCGGATGAGCCGGTCTCCATGGTGGACGCGTCGCTGCGCGCCACCATCTTGGAAAGCCTCCTCAACGTGCATGAGACCTATGGCATTTCCATGATCTACATCACCCACGATCTGACGACTGCCTACCAATTGAGCGAGACGATCATGATGATGTATCGCGGCGCGGTGGTGGAGGCGGGCAGTGTCGATCAGGTGATCAAGGAGCCGCAGCATCCCTATACGCAGCTTTTGATTGACTCGATTCCCCTGCCGAATCCCAAGCAAAAGTGGGGACAGCTTGATTTTGGGGTGCGCACGCTGCGCGATGCGAATGGAACCGGACAAGGGTGTCCCTTTGCCTCGCGCTGCCCACATGTGATGGATATCTGTCGACAGCAGATGCCGCCCAGCTTCCGCACCCACCCGCAGCGTACCGTGGCCTGTTTCCTCTACAAAGATGCGCCGGTGGCCCAAGTGGACGAGTTGGACCCAGTGGGAACCTAGTTGGACCCTAGCCTGAAGCGATCTACGTGCGTACAGCCAGCCAGCGGTTGAGCACGACAGCCAATTCCTTGTGCCGGATTGGCTTGGCGATAAAATCGTCCATACCTGCCGCTAAACAGGCCGCGCGATCGTCCGGCAGCACATTGGCTGTCATGGCAATGATCGGGACGCGGACGTCGAGAACGGCTGTAGCCGGGTCGCGGATCAAGCGCGTGGCCTCGTATCCATCCATGCCGGGCATCTGAATATCCATCAGCACCAGGGCATAGGCGCGCTGTTGCAGCCGCGCAATGGCTTCCTCGCCGTTCGCCGCGGTGTCCGCGCTGTAGCCAAGCCGCTTCAGGACTGCCAACCCCACACGTTGGTTGACGGCATTGTCTTCGACCAGCAGGATGCGCGACGTGCGCGCGTGGGATTGATCCGGCGCATCGGCCATCACAGCAGCAGGCGCGCCATCTGGCTCCACTGCCTGCGCGTTATCTATCTTATCATCAGCCGCGTTAACGTCAGCCTCTTTACCCCTAGCCAAATCAACGTCAGCGGGGCCGGACAGCAAGCCATCCGCGGCGGTTGGGTCCGTCTCCCGCGCCAACAGGGTCAGCAGGGCTTGGCGCAGCGCGGCGCGCTTGACCGGCTTGGAGACGCGCAGCAGCGGGCCGGGCAGGTCCGCTTGAACCCGATCCGACCGGCCGGTCAGCGGGACCATCAGCACAAGGCCAAGATCGCGCAGGGCAGCCGTCCCGCGGATCGCCATGACCAATTCATGGCCGCTCATGTCTGGCAGGCGCTGGTCGATGACGGCTGCGGCAAACGCTTTGCCTTCGGCTGCGGCCGCGCCAAGCTGTGCGAGCGCCTCTTTGCCCTCGGCACAGGCATGGGCTTGGCCGCCCCAGCGCTCGATATAATGGGTCCATGACTCGCGGCACGCAGCATGACGGCTGACCACCAAGATACGCTGCTGCGCCAAGGCCGCCGCGCCGGATACAGCGGGCGCGCTCTTGACAAAGCGCGCGGTAAACCAAAAGGTTGAGCCTTGGCCGCTCTCACTGCGCACGCCGATCTGCCCATCCATCAATTCGACCAGTTTCTTGGAGATGGCAAGCCCCAACCCTGTGCCGCCGTAGCGCCGGTTGGTGGCCGGGTCCAGTTGGCTGAAAGGCTGAAAGAGGTCATGCACTTTGTCAAGCTCAATGCCGATGCCCGAATCGCGCACGCTAAATTCGACCGTCAGGTGTTCCATGCCTTCATGCAGCAGCGTTGCGCCAACGATAATTTCGCCCGCATCGGTGAACTTGATGGCATTGCCGACCAGGTTCAAAAGCACCTGGCGCAGCCGGTGGGGATCGCCCACCAAGCGCAGGGCCAGCGCAGGCGAGACAGCATTGACGACTTCCAAGCCTTTGCTCTGTGCCTCAGCCGCTACCGTATCGCAAACCGATTCCACCACATCTTCCACATCGAATTCGACCGCATTCAGCACAAGGCGATCGGCTTCAACCTTGGAGAGGTCCAGAATATCGTCGATGATGGAGAGCAGGTGACGCCCGCTTTGATGGATGACTTGCACATACTCGCGCTGTTCATCGTCCAGCGGTGAATCGGCCAGCAGCTCGGCCATGCCGATCACCCCGTTCATGGGCGTGCGGATCTCATGGCTCATATTGGCTAAGAATTGGGTCTTTGCCACATTGGCCGCTTCAGCGCGCACCGCCAGTTCGTTGGCGCGGCGCACAGCCTCTTCCATCCGCTGCAAATCCTGCTTGCGGCGAAAGCCTTCATCCAGCGCGTTCGCCATATCGCTGAAAATCAGCAGATCGATCTCATCAAACGCGTTCGGCTCGACGCTGTTTACGGCCAGCGTGCCATAGGAAAACGGCACATCGATCACAGAGCGGATCGGTGCGCCCATGTACTTGCGCAGGTTCTCGGCCTCTTGATAGGGATCGTCCACATCCAGATCGCGGCGGTAGACGATCTGTTTCTCCTGCCAAAATTGGCGCAAGAGACGCGTGCCAAATGGGTCCGTGACCATGTGCCAACTGGCTTGCCCCTGGCCCAGATAGGTATAGGAATTGACGTGCTTGGAGCGCGCATCGATCACGTTGACGCCAAAGGCATAAAAGGGGTAGGCGAGTTGCAGAAGCCCTTCACGCAGCGCGGTGATGAGCGGGTCCATGTCATCACTGTATTTCATCTCCCAAACCGCGTCGCGTACCCGCGTCATGACCTGATGGCGCACCTCTTGCCAGCCGGAATCGGCCACTTGATGGCGCAAAATCAGCGCGCCGATCAATTCACCTGCGGCGTCGTAGAGGGCTGTGCCGTCCAGTTCGATGTAGGCCTGTCGCTGCTTGCCCCTTCCCATAGGGGCTTGGCGCGCGCGTACGTGGCCCTTGGCAAAGACGCGTTGGACAAAGTCCCAGGTGAACTGGCGATACTGGGGAAGGGCAAAATCACAGATGTGCTTGTCGATTCGATCTTCGCGCTGGATCATGCGGCCTATGGAGTGGGTATAGGCAACAAAGGCATCGTTGATGTCGAGAATAATGCCGTTGCGATCAATGAGGGTCGCGGGGATCGGCAATGTCCGGAAGACGCTGCTGTAAAACGAATCGATCTGCATAGTCATTGGATCTTCTGAACCTTGGGCACTTCTATTCGATCCCGCACGGTGATGAACCGAGATGCTCTTGTCCTCGTATCGATCCCCCAAAGGAGCTTGCAGGAGGCTAGCCGCCGCTCGCCGCCATTTGACCCCGAACCTGTGGCGCAGGGTTGGCGCGCAGCTTCATCCTCAACCTTTCATCGCTCGACCTCTATATCTCAACCTCTATAGGATGCCAGTCTATAGTATACTGGTTATTTTGCACGCAGGCGACAGGTATTTGACGTATTCTTGTCCCGCCAATCTGACGGAGAG
>CAZZNG010000113.1:0-4146 GCA_964655505.1 uncultured Litorilinea sp.
GGGCCGCGGGTTTGGCAAAGAAGATTTGGGCGGCTGCTTCGAGGCCAAAGGCAAAGTTGCCGTAGTAGGTCTGGTTGAGATAGAGCGCCAGGATTTCGTCTTTGCTATAGCGCTGCTCCAAGCGCCAGGCGAGCCAAGCTTCGCGCAGCTTGCGCCGGATGCTCTGGGTGTAGCGCTCTTCGGGCGGGAGAAAGACGTATCGTGCTAGCTGCTGGGTGAGCGTGCTGCCGCCGCTGACGACTTTGCCGCCGGCGCGGTAGTTTTGCAGCGCTGCGCGGGCGATGGCAATTGGGTCAACGCCGGGATGCAGGTAGAAGCGGCTGTCTTCGGTGGCAAGTGTGGCGTCGATACAGGCTTGGGGCACTTGGTCTAGCGAGAGCGATAGCTGCTTGCCGGTATTGGGGTCGAGCACTTCATAGAGCAAGCGCCCGTTGCGGTCGACGATCTGGGTGGTCGGGCGAATCAGCCGCTCTTCCAGCGCGGAGATGGGCGGCAGATCCGCAAGCAGCCAGAAGTAGAGCGCGCTCCAAGCGGCCGCGGCCAGGGCAAGCGAGGCTAGTAGAATCGTGATGAGTGTCCGGCGCGAAAGGCGCGACAGGATTCGCTGTTGCATGTCCGATCAACGGTTTTTGAGCGTGAAATGTTCCTAATGCTATGTGCAGTTCTATGTGTAATTATACGAGATTGTGTGCTGCATTGTTCCGGCAAACTGGGCCTGACGACCTTTTTGAATGTTCAGTTGCGGTCGGGCTGGTTTGCAGGCGAGGCATTGCGGCATGAAAAGAGTTTGATGGTGGTTGACAGCGAATAAATTCCAGTCTAAAGTTAGACAGTCTAACTATTCTCATTTCAGGTGAATAACATGCCAGAGCCTGCCAGCAGCGAACATTGTGCACACGTAATGTTAAAGGTTGTCCCTCAGGTCATGCAGGCAATACGCGCTGAGGTTCGCCGACAGCGCGGCCAAGATCTGTCTGTTCTCCAACTGCGGGCGTTGGCCTTTCTTCATGGCCGACCTGGCGCACCGCTCACGGCGCTGGCAGAGCATGTCGGCTTGACGCTGCCGTCGATGTCGAGCCAAGTGTCTGGGCTTGTCGCCCGCGATCTGATCGACCGCGCTGTCTCGCCGGAAGATCGGCGCTATGTCACGTTGCGGCTTACACCCAAGGGGCGGGCTGTATTTCAGTCTGCATTCCGGCAGGCGGAGCAGCAGTTGGCGCAACGACTCGAAGCGTTAAGCCCGGAGGCTCGCGGGGCGATTGTCGAAGCGATGATGTACCTGAGCAGTGTTTTTGGCCCGGAGAGCGCACTGCTGTCCACGACTACTGAAACCTCCTCCACACACGCACCTTAATTCCAAACCACTAACAATTTAGATCTGGAGCTGTTGTGTATGGCGAGTATTGAACCGCCGCGCACGCC
Organism: uncultured Litorilinea sp.; assembly: GCA_964655505.1. Classification (GTDB taxonomy): domain Bacteria; phylum Chloroflexota; class Anaerolineae; order Caldilineales; family Caldilineaceae; genus QEUY01. The sequence continues at coordinate 1,423 of CAZZNG010000113.1, forward strand.
AAATTTGCCGCCAGAAATCGTGCCGCTGCGGGCCCGTCAGTTCCGTGTGCCCAAGACCCTTTCTGCTCTGCGCCATCGCAATTATCGTCTCTTTATCTCGGGCCAGTTGGTTTCGCTGGCCGGAACGTGGATGCAGACCATTGCGCAGGGCTGGCTTGTGTATGAGATCAGCGGTTCCGAACTGGCATTGGGGATCGTGGGCTTTGCGTCTGCGGTTCCTGTGCTGCTGATGGCTCCGTGGGCCGGTGTAATCGTCGATCAGATCGACAAGCGCAATTTGTTGGTGATGACACAGAGCGGGGCCATGCTTTTGGCGCTGATCTTGGCTGTGCTGGCCTTTGGCGAGTGGGTCGCTGTGTGGCATGTGGTGCTCTTGGCCGCGGGGTTGGGCCTGGTGAATTCATTTGACGGCCCCGCGCGTCAGGCTTTCGTGGTGGAGATGGTGGGCCAGGAGGATTTGCCCAATGCCATCGCGCTCAACTCGATGACATTTAATTCGGCGCGGATCTTTGGGCCGGCGCTTGGGGGCGGGCTGTTGGTGGCGTTTGGGCCTGCGTGGTGTTTCCTGCTCAATGGCTTGACCTTTCTTGCGGTGATTCGCAGTTTGTTGATGATGAAGTTCTCGCCGCGTGAAATCAAGCGCAATGGGCTGTCGCCGTGGCAGCAGATGCGGAGCGGGGTGGCCTATGTGCGTGACGAGCCGAATTTGCGGACGCTGCTGCTCATGGCGCTGGTGTTCAGCCTCTTTGGTGTCTCGTATAGCACGATTCTGCCAGCGTTTGTCGATAAGGTGCTGCACGCGGGCGCGGGCGCGTTCGGCGTGATCAACGCCTTCTCTGGGGTGGGCGCGGTGACCGGCGCGTTTATCATTGCTCGGTACGGCGACCGGGGCAAGCGCGGCCGCTGGCTGACGTGGGCCTTGCTCGCCTTTCCGATTATCCTGACGCTCTTTGCCGTGATTCCATTCTATCCGGCTGCGATGGTGCTGTCGGTGGCTCTGGGCATTAACTTTATGATAGTCTTTACGTTGATCAATACGCTGCTGCAGACGAATCTAGCTGACGGGATGCGCGGGCGTGTCTTGAGTCTGTATACGCTGACCTTCTTTGGGTTCACGCCCTTTGGCAACCTGTTTATTGGCTCTATGTCTGAAGCAATTGGTTTGAGTCCGGCGATGGTGATCAGTGCTGTCCTTTGTTTGGGGTTGAGCGCGCTGCTGGTTGTCAAGACACCATCCATTGCTGTGCTGCGCTGATTTGACCTGCTGTGGCTTTCCCATGCGTTCAGTCTCATTAAATTGTTGTAGAAGAAATTGTTGTAGAAGTTGACGATTGTAGGAGTTGACGATGCAAAGCGAAACGATCGAGCGGGCGTATCAAAGCGCTGACCTGCCTGAGTTGGAGGAGCGCTTTTTACGCTATGTGCAGGTGGATACACAGAGCGACGAGTCGTCGGACACCGTGCCGAGTACGGCGCAGCAGATGGACTTGCTGCGGATGCTGGAGACTGAACTGCGCGAGTTGGGGGCCGAGGATGTGGTGCTCACCGACTATGGCTGCGTGATGGCAACCATCCCGGCGACGCAGGGCATCGACGCGCCGACGATTGCATTTTTGGCCCATGTGGATACTTCGCCTGCCTTCCCTGCGTCGGGCGTGAAGCCGATTGTGCACCGGCGCTATGACGGCAGCGACATTGTGCTGCCGGACGATACAAGCCAGGTCTTGTCGCCGGACGATTTTCCCTATCTGCGCGAGAAGATCGGCGAAGATCTGGTAACGGCATCGGGCACGACGCTGCTGGGCGCGGACGACAAGGCCGGTGTTGCCATTATTATGGTGATGGCTAAACGTCTGCTCAGTGACCCGTCGATCCCGCATGGAAAGATTCGCATCTGCTTCACCTGTGATGAAGAGATCGGGACGGGCGTGCGCCATCTCAAACTGGAGGACTTGGGCGCGGACTACGCGTATACGCTGGACGGGGGCGAGGCGGGCGAATACACCTATGAGACTTTCTCGGCGGATAAGGCTGTGGTGACGATTACGGGCGTTTCGACGCACCCGGCCTATGCCTATGGGGTGATGGTGAATGCCCTGACGTTGGCGGGTAAGCTGGTGGCATTTTTGCCCCAGCACACGCGCTCGCCGGAGACGACGCGCGACCGGGCAGGGTTTATCCACCTGTATCAACAGCATGGCACGGCTGCCGAGACGACGCTGCATTTCATTTTGCGCGACTTTGAATTGGACGAGCTGCAAGCGCATGGGGAACTGCTGCAGTCAGCGTGCGCGGCGCTCGCCGCGAGCGAGCCGCGGGCTAAGGTGACTTGTACGATCACGCCGCAGTATCGCAACATGCGTTATTGGTTGGAAAAGGATATGACGCCGGTGCGAATTGCGGAGACCGCGATCCGGCGGACGGGACTGGAGCCAAAGTCGGAGCCGGTGCGCGGCGGTACGGATGGTTCGCAGCTTACTGAGCGCGGCCTGCCGACGCCGAATCTGTTTACGGGGATGCAGAATTTTCACGGGCCGCTGGAGTATGTAAGCATCCAGGATATGGCGCGCGCGACGCAGGTCTGTGTGGAGATCGCGCAGCTTTGGGCGCAGCATGGTGAGACGTCAAGCGCGTAGAGCGGATGTAATCCTGTTGCCCGATCAACCTAGCCGCTAGCGGCGCGGGCGCGCTGGGCAGGACGCTGTTGTTTATTCGTGATGACAG
>CAZZNG010000113.1:4246-16360 GCA_964655505.1 uncultured Litorilinea sp.
CCGCTAGCGGCGCGGGCGCGCTGGGCAGGACGCTGTTGTTTATTCGTGATGACAGCGCCCTGCCCAGTGTGTTATTGCTGTCCGTCTTGTGTCTGCCCGTCCTGTGGCTGCCCTGCCTATATCTCCTCGATTTGTACCTGTTCCTCCTCTGTTTCCTCGGCTTGTTCCGGTTCAACTTGCTCTGTCTCAGATCGTCCCGGCTCAGATGGTGCTGGCTGGGATAGGGCGCTCTGTGCCTGGGCGCGTCTGGTCGTTGCGGCTGGTCTGGGGATCATGAGGACGGCGACCGAGCGCGGGATCATCTTGTAGCCGCGACCGACGCGGAAACGACGTCCGCCTGTGGGGACGGCATCACGCGTGTCAAAGACGAGCGTCCATGACGCGGCGTCTTGGTGAGCGGGCAGCTTGAAGTCGACTGGTTCCCAGTATGAATTGAGCAGGATCAACAGCGTGTCGTCCTCGATGTGACGCCCGCGCGGGTCAAGCTCGGCAATGCCGTCACCCGCCAAGCGCAATCCTAAGGCGTGGCGGGCTGGATTCGCCCAATCTTCGTCGGTCATTTCGTGCCCATCGGGGCGATACCAGGTGAGATCTTTGACTTCGGAGCCGCGGATGGGCCGACCTTGGAAGTATTGCCGCCGACGCAAAACCGGGTGGGCGTTGTAGAACCGGATGAGGAATTGAGTATAGGCAAGGAGTTGCTCGCGACGTTCGTCCAAATCCCAGTTGAGCCATGAGATTTCGTTGTCCTGGCAGTAGGCGTTGTTGTTACCGTGTTGGGTGCGGGCGATCTCGTCGCCTGCGAGCAGCATGGGAATGCCCTGGGAAACGAACAGGGTCGCCAGGAAATTACGCATTTGTCGGTAGCGCAGTTCGAGGATTGCCGGGTCGTCGGTCTCTCCTTCGACGCCGGAGTTCCAACTGTCGTTTTCGCTCGCACCGTCTTGGTTGTCCTCCATGTTGGCTTCGTTGTGGCGTTCGTTATAGCTCACTAGGTCGTGGAGGGTGAAGCCGTCGTGTGCGGTGACGAAGTTGACACTGGCGTAGGTGTGGCGACCGCCGCTCTCGTAGAGGTCGGGGCTGCCGGTCAAGCGATAGGCGAGCGCGCCGATCTGACCTTCTTCGCCTTTCCAAAATTTGCGAACCGTGTCGCGGTATTCGCCGTTCCACTCGGCCCACAACACGGGGAAGTTGCCGACTTGGTAGCCGCCCTCGCCTAGATCCCACGGTTCGGCAATGAGTTTGACCTGGGAGAGCACGGGGTCTTGGTGGATGATGTCGAAGAAAGCGCCCAGACGGTCTACTTCGTGCAGGCCGCGGGCGAGGGTGGCGGCTAGATCGAAGCGGAAGCCGTCTACATGCATGTCTAATACCCAATAACGCAGGCTGTCCATGACCAGTTGGAGGACGCGCGGGTTGAGCATGTTGAGCGTGTTGCCTGTGCCGGTGTAGTCAAAGTAATAGCGTTTGTCCTCGTTGACCAGGCGATAGTAGGAAAGGTTATCGATGCCCTTGAACGAAAGGGTGGGACCGAGGTGGTTGCCTTCGCCTGTGTGGTTATAGACGACGTCGAGGATGACTTCGATGCCTTCACGATGCAGCGTTTTGACCATGGTTTTGAAGTCGCCGGTCTGCATGCCAAGCAGGCCGGGGGCTGCGTAGCGCGGCTCTGGGGCGAAGAAGCTGATCGAGTTATAGCCCCAATAGTTGGTCAGCCCTTTGTCGATCAAGGTGCGGTCGAGGACGTAGTGGTGGACGGGCATCAACTCGACCGCGGTGACGCCGAGGCTGCGCAGGTAGTCCAGGGCAACCGGGTGGGTAAGCCCGGTGTAGGTGCCGCGGGCTTCAGGGGGGATGTCCGGGTGCTGCGCGGTGAAGCCTTTGACGTGCAGTTCGTAGAGGATGGTTCGATACCAGGGGGTGCGGAGGGGTTTATCGTCATCCCAAGTAAAGGCCGGGTCGACCACGACGCAGCGCGGCACAAAGGGCGCGCTGTCGCGTTCGTCCATGACGAGGTCGTCCTGACCGATGGTATAGCCGTAGGCGGCATCATCCCATTTGGTGTGGCCGGTGGTGGCTTTGGCATAGGGATCGAGCAGCAGTTTGTTGGGGTTGAAGCGGTGCCCTTCTTCGGGCGCGTAGGGGCCATGCACACGGTAGGCGTAGAGTTGGCCCGGTCGCACAGATGGCAAGTAGCAGTGCCAGACGTAGTCCGTATATTCGGGCATGCGGATGCGCAGGGTTTCGGTGGGGCTGTCCGGGTTGTCAAAGAGACAGAGATCGACTGCTTCTGCATGTGCGGAGAAGAGGGCAAAGTTCACGCCTGCTCCATCCCACGTAGCGCCAAGCGGATATGGGTTTCCACGCCATACGGGAGTGGTCATTGTCGGTTGATCTCCTTGGATCTTGCTATGAACGATCGCGTCATGAAAGACCTTGTAATGAGCAGATTGTCCTGTTGACTATGAACGCGGCAGCCGTTTGGCGCGGGTGCGGTTCGTAGACGGAACAGGGGCAATTCTCCGGTTGCCAATTCTCCGGTTGAAGGTAAACGTTGAACGTTAGCGCACGCTTTGGCGCGGCCTTGTGATCATAGCATGTCGCCATGCGCTGGAATAGTAGGACGGCACGCTATGGGGTCTCTCAGCGGGCATTTTGGGTGGGAATTGGCGATGATCATGACCAAGTTTGTGCCTATTGTCGCCATCGCGCGCTGCCGTCCCGTGTTGCAATTCGGTGCGGCTTCAGGGTTGCAGTTGGGCTAGGTCGGTGGCAGAATTAGGGGCTGTGTTGCGAGACGAATGCTATTGAGGAAGGAACGGTTCTGTGACGATACCAAGCCCGCAGGCGGACGTCGCCCAAAAGCCGCGGCAGCGGCTGTTTATTCCAGGGCCGACGGATGTGCTGCCCGATGTGTTAGCGGCCCAAACCGCGCCGATGATCGGCCATCGCAGCGATGAGTTCGAGACGCTCTTTGCCAAGACGCAAGAGCAACTGCGTGCGCTGTTCGAGAGTTCTTACCGCGTCTATGTGGTGGCGGCGTCGGGTTCGGCGCTGCACGAAGCGGCTATTCGGAATGCCGTGCAAGGACGCGTGATCAATTTTGTCAATGGTGCGTTTAGCCAACGCTGGCATGATGCGTCTAAGGGCTGTGACAAAGAGACCATCCGGGTCGATGTGGAGTGGAATACGGCTGTGAAGCCGGAGACCGTGGCGGAGGCGCTTGAGACGGCGCTGGCTGACGGGCCGGTGGACGCGATCACGGTGGTGCACAACGAGACCAGTACGGGGGTGACGAGTCCCGTGGGCGACATTGCGGCGACGGTGCGCTCGATCAGCCCGGATACGTTGGTGCTGGTGGATGCGGTTTCCTCCTTTGCGGGGACGCGTATTCCGTTTGACGAGTGGGACTTGGATGTGTGCCTGACGTCGGCGCAAAAGGCGATGGCGCTGCCGCCGGGGTTGGCGTTCTGCGCGGTGCATGATCGGGTGTTGGCGCGGGCGGAGACTGTGCGCGGGCGCGGCTGGTATTTCGACTTCCTCAACTTGGAGAAGGCGCTCAAGAAGAACACCACCCCTTCCACACCGGCGATCACGTTGATGCGCGCGCTGAGTGTGCAGCTTGACCATATTTTTGCCGAAGGTCCGGCGGCGCGCTATGCACGGCACGCGGCGTTGGCCGAGATGACGCAGCAGTGGGCCGAGGCGCGCGGCTTTGAGTTGGCCGCGGAGGCTGGCTACCGTTCGCCTACAGTGACCAATGTGACGAACAATCTTGGCTTGGATGTGCCGGCGCTCAATCGTCATTTGGCGAAGCAACAGATGGAGATTTCAGACGGCTACGGCATTTTCAAGGGGAAGGCGTTCCGCATTGCTCATATGGGCGAGGCCCGGCGCGAGGATATGGAGCGTCTCTTTGCGGCAATCGACGAGTTTCAACAGACGGCAAGCTAGCCCATCAGGAAGGTAGGAAGGCGAATGGCTGACGAGTTGCAGCGCCAAATTGACCTGCGGAGTGACACCGTGACCAAGCCGACTCCGGCCATGTTTGAAGCAATGGCATCGGCGGAGGTCGGCGATGATGTATATGGCGAGGATCCGACTGTCAACCGGCTGGAAGCGATGACGGCCCAGATGTTGGGCAAGGAGGCGGCTGTCTTTGTCGCCAGCGGAACTATGGGCAATCTGGTTTCGGTTTTGAGCCATTGCGGACGGGGCGATGAGATGATCTTGGGCGACCGCGCGCATATTTTCCGCTCGGAGCAGGGCGGCGCGTCGGCCCTGGGCAGCGTGCATCCGCACACGATCCGCAATCGGGAAGACGGCACGCTCGACCTGGATGAGATCGAGGCAGCAATCCGAGCGGATGATCCGCACAACCCGGTGACGAAGTTGATCTGCCTTGAAAACACGCAGAATTTTTGCGGCGGTCGCGTGCTGGGGCCGGATTATGTGGATGCGGTGGGCGATTTGGCGCATCGTCACGGGCTGAAGCTGCACATCGACGGCGCGCGGCTGTGGAATGCAGCCGTGGCCTTGAATGTGACTCCGGCGCGTTTGGTGGAAAAGGCGGACAGCGTGACCGTCTGCTTGAGCAAGGGGCTGGCCGCGCCGGTCGGCTCGGTGGTGGCGGGTGATGCTGAGTTTGTGCAGCGGGCACGGCGCGCGCGCAAGGTGTTGGGCGGCGCGCTGCGCCAGGCCGGTGTGCTGGCCGCGGCGGGCATTGTCGGGATAACCGAGATGGTCGAGCGGTTGGCCGACGACCACGCCAATGCCGCGGCGCTAGCCCAAGGGTTGGCGCAGATCGACGGGATTGAGATCGACCCGGCAACGGTGGAGACGAACATTGTGTTCTTCACCCTGACCCACCCGGAGATCACGCCGGTGCAACTGGCGCAGGGGCTGCGCAGCCGCAATGTGCTGATCAACGCGTCGGCGGCGCGGCGGATGCGCGCGGTGACGAATTATCATGTGACGCGCGAGGATGTGGACACTGTGCTGGCCGCGATTCGGGACGTGTTGGCGAATGGCGCGCCGCAGTCGAGCGAAAAGGCTGTGATCTACGGCTAGGCGCGGGAACATAGATTGACTTAAGTTGGCACTGCCTCCTGCTTGTATTCGCACTACAAGCAGGAGGCGTGATGTGAACCCCTCTCACTCTGCAGCGTTCTCTTCTTTCCTCTCTTTGCGCTTTCGCATCCCAGCTAGACAGAGATCAACCAAGTCACTGCCTAGTTCATGATTAATCTCCTTGATTAATCTCCGGGGACTAATCTCTGTGGCGTAGCGTTTAAGCAGCCGCGCCAGTTGCTTCGTGACGATCCCACCAGCGCAGCACACGCAGGCAGCGCAGTGTGTTCCAACGGCTGGGCTTGCTGCGTTTTTCCATCTCAAAAAAGACTTTCCCGGCGTATCGGTTCTCCACAGGCCACAATCCATCCTGGCGTCGTCGCTGGTGGAGCAGATCAATGGCCTCCTGTGCCCGCGCGTCGCACGGGACATTGGCACGCGCCAGGTAACTTAACCCGCGCAGCGTGTCATAATGCCAGTAATGAGGATAGGACAAGAGGGTGAACTTGTGGTTGATGATTTCGTCCGTTTTGTCCGAGCGAAAGAGTTTGTGTTGGAGCAATAGGTCCAATGCGCTCTGTTCCGCGCGCATCAACTCGGCTTGATACTTGTCTCCATACAGCTCAATGCTGTCGCGCACACCGTCGAGCACGTTCAAGGTCGTGTGGAAAGAGCTGTGCGTAGGGCGTGGGCGGCGATGTTTCCGGCAATTCCATCCTCCATCCGGCATCATTTCTTCGAGCAGATTTTCGATGATCGCCTCTACCCGATCATCATCGATTTTGAAATAGACCGACAGCGAAAGGATCATCCCCACAATGCAGCGGTCGCACTGGACTAGGCGTTGGCGAAATGAATCGTCGCAAGTCTGGCCCGAGAGGCCGTCCAGCACCAGATGGGCACCGCGCTGCGCGACTTGGCAGGTGCGCGGCAGGCCGATGGCGCGCAAGTTCAAGAGGGTGTAGGTGGTGGAGATCCACTTGGGTGCATAAAGACCACCTCCCCATTGCCCGTCCATGTCTTGCCGCGCCAAGAGTTGAGCGCCCCAGCCTTCCGTCAGCGTGCGCGCCTGTTCACGCTGCCACTGGGCCTCAGGCAGATCAAGTAGATCGCGCATGGTCTGCCAGCGGATGGCCGGATCGCCTGCCATGAGCCAGTCGAGTACGGTATTCATCTTGAGGGGCACCCCCTTTGGTGTGAGGGAACTTGGCGATTTTCATCGCCCTTTATCCATTCGCCAGGGGGAAAGTTGTGCCAGAACGGAGCCGCCATTTCAGCGCGGCTTACTGCTCGGCAGCAAGCCATGCAAGTGCGTCGAAAGGGTTATGGAAACATATCGACGTTCTTGCGGATGAAGCTGGGGCGGATCATGGCTAGGAGCATGCCGCTGCCGGGGCGGACCTGGCTCCAGGTGTGAACTTCCAGGCGCAGCGTCACCAGGGTTGCGGTTGCTATGTGGAGATGGAGGCGATCGCCTGCGCCGGTGCAGAGGGCCGAGGTGAGTTCTTCCATGCCGGGGTTGTGGCCGACGAGCAGCGCGTGTTCCGCCGCGGGCGGAATCTGTTGCAGGGTATCCAGGAGCGCGGCGAGGTTGGCGCTGTACACGGCATCATGCCACATGAGTTGGGGGGCATGGCTCAGGCTTTTGAGCACTGTTTCGGTTGTTTGGCGGGTACGCAGGGCCGGTGAACTGACGATCCAGTCGACCGCGGGCTGCAGCTTGTTCAGGAGGTCGCCGATCAGGGCTGCATCTTTGAAGCCACGTTTGGTCAACGGGCGGGCTGTGTCGATGTCGTATGCTTCGGGGCGTTCTGCTTTGGCGTGACGCAGTATTGAGAGTTGTTTCATGCGCGCTTGGCTCGCTAGGGGAGAATTGTCCGGCTGCTTGCGTTTGGCTGCTACGGTGTGATTGGGGCATTATAGCAGCGACATCTAGAGCGTCAATGTGCTGTGACGCGGTGTCAAAATACGCGAAAATTGGCACTTGCCAATGAGACAACTCTTGGGTAGGATTGCGTGTACGTTTTAGTATCTTGATTTTATTGCAGGATGGCTTTGGATGAAGGAAGCCAGAAGGGAGGCAAGCATGTAACGCGATAACAATGGGAAGGAGAGCGCATGGCCCGTCGACGCGTGCAGCGTGGGCGGGTGACGAGGAGAGGGGTTCTCGACAGCAGTGTCGAGCTAACCGCCGCCATCGAGCTAGGCTTGAGACGCAGGCGGGAAAATCGAGAGATCAGCGGATGCCCCTAGGCCGTATTCCACCGGCCTGTCTGTTACCGCCCGGTAACGGATTATCTTTCCCACCAACCAACAAGCAGAAGCGGACATTTAAACCCGTCAAGCAATTGGCGGTCCAAAGATGTTCCGCAGTGGAAATGGCATGATCCGTCGCGGCGCGCAGCTTGGTCGCCGTACCGGCTGCGGATGCGAGGATCGTGCGGTTTGGCGTACCGACCGCTTGTTTTGGCGCGTTGGGTACGTTCCCTTTATCTCATTGCAGTTTATCTCTGAAATATGACAACAAACGGCTGGCACATTGCTCGCGCGAGGCGGGCAGGGTGTTGAGCCGGTATAAGGAGCATCCTATGTGTGGAATTGTAGGGTATGCCGGTACGCGCGCGGCTGCGCCGATTGTGCTGCAAGGGCTGCGCCAGTTGGAGTATCGCGGTTATGACTCGGCTGGGCTGGCTGTGATGGACAGCGATCACACGATCAATGTGCGACGGGCCGCGGGGAAACTCACCAATTTGGCGGATGTGGTGGCAGCGCAGCCCGTGGCGGGGAGCCTGGGCGTCGGGCATACGCGCTGGGCGACGCATGGCGCGGCGGTTGAACGCAACGCGCACCCGCACAGCAGCGTGGACGGTGAATTTGTCGTGGTGCAAAACGGCATTGTCGAGAATTTCGCTGCGCTGCGACAGGAATTGAAGGCGCTAGGCTATACGTTCCGCAGCGATACGGATACGGAGGTGATCGTCCATCTGATCCACCACCACTATCATAACGGCTCACAGGGCGACTTTGTCGCGGCTGTGCGGCGCGCGTTGGCGGCGCTGCGCGGGCCGAGCGCCATTGTGGCGCTGGCGAAGGCGCACCCGGATTTTATGGTGGCGGCGCGCATGGGCAATGCGGGCGGGGTGACGCTTGGCCTGGGCGAGAACGAGATGTTCGTGGCGAGCGACATTCCGGCCATCCTCAACCACACGCGGCGCATGATGTTCTTGGAGAATGGGCAGGTCGCGGTGGTGCGCCGTGACGGGATCGACGTTATGGATTTGGCCGGGCAGCCGGTTGCGCCGGAAGTGGTGACGATTGAGTGGAACCCGATGGCGGCGGAGAAGGGCGCGTTTCGCCATTTCATGCAGAAGGAGATCTTTGAGCAAGGGCGCAGCTTGACGGATACGCTGCGTAACCGGGTGGACTTCACGACGGGTCGCGTTGAACTGCCGACGCTCAATTTGGATGCCGAGCAGGCCAAGGCGCTCGACAAGATCACGATTGTGGCGTGTGGTACGAGCTACTATGCAGGGTTGGTCGGCAAGTATTATTTGGAGCAGTTGGCGCGGCTGCCGGTGGAGGTGGATTACGCGAGCGAGTTCCGCTATCGGGAGCCGTATGTGCGGCCCAGCCATCTGGTGTTGGCGATCACCCAGAGTGGCGAGACGGTGGACACGCTGGCGGCCATCGAGGAGGGGCAGCGGCATGGGGCACGCACCGCGGCGATTGTCAATGCAGTGGGCAGCCAGGCTTCGCGCGTCTGCGATGGCGTGATTTATATGCAGGCGGGGCCGGAGATCGGCGTGGCGAGCACCAAGGCGTTCACGGCTTCGACGACAGACCTGCTGCTGTTGGCGATCTATCTGGGGCAACTGCGCGGGACGCTGGCGGAATCGACTCGGCAAGAATTGGTGCAGGCGCTTTCGACCCTGCCGGGGCTGGCCGGACAGGTGTTGGAGGCCGCGCAGCGCGGCGACCTGTACAAGCAGATGGCCGAGCGCTTTCACAAAGCGGAACACTTTTTGTACCTGGGGCGTGGCTGTCAGTATCCGATCGCGCGCGAAGGCGCGCTCAAGCTCAAGGAGATCAGCTATATTCACGCCGAGGGCTATCCCGCGGGCGAAATGAAGCACGGGCCGATTGCTTTGATCGACGAGAAGATGCCGACGGTCGCCATCTGCCCTCAAGATCGGGTCTATGACAAGATGATCAGCCAGATCGAGCAGGTGAAGGCGCGCGGGGGCACGGTGATCGCGGTGGCGCAGGAGGATGACGAGTTCATCCGATCCAAGGTGGACTATGTGCTGCCGATCCCCCCCAGCCATGAGTTGTTGATGCCGATTTTGGCAGTGCTGCCGCTGCAGGTGTTTGCCTATGAGACCGCGGTGCGCTTGGGCGCGGATGTGGACCAGCCGCGCAATTTGGCGAAGAGTGTGACGGTCGAGTAGAGGCAACTGCTTGCTAGGTCTTGCTAGGTAAAGAATAGGGCCGCTTCCCACATGGGGGCGGCCCTGTTTGTGATGTAATTTCCGGCGATGGCGGGTATTAGTGGGAATCGCGCGGGATGAACGCGCCGGAAGCGCCGCGCAGGAAGTCCAAGTCGACGCCTTGGTCGGCCTGCTGGACATGCTCGACGTAGAGACGGGCATAGCCGCGTTCGGCGTGGGGCGTCACCGGCGGCTCCCACGCGGCGCGGCGGCGCTCCAATTCTGCCGGATCGACGTCGAGATGCAGACGGCGGTTGGGCACGTCCAACTCGATCATGTCGCCGTCTTGCACCAGTGCGAGCGTCCCCCCCATGGCGGCCTCGGGCGCGACGTGGAGAATCACCGTGCCAAAGGCTGTGCCGCTCATGCGACCGTCGGAGATGCGTACCATGTCGGTCACGCCTTGTTTGATCAGTTTGGTGGGCAAGTGCATGTTGCCGACTTCGGGCATACCGGGGTAGCCCTTGGGGCCGACATACTTGAGGACAAGCACGCTGTCGGCGTCGACATCCAGGTCTGGATCGTCGATGCGTGCGTGGTAGTCTTCGATGGATTCAAAAACCACGGCTCGCCCGCGATGGCGCAGCAGTTCTGGCGACGCAGCGGAAGGTTTGATGATTGCGCCCTGTTCGCAGAGGTTGCCGCGCAGCACGGCGATGCCGACCTCTTTTTGGATGGGCGCGTCTAGGGTGGCGATCACGTCGCGGTTGTAGCATTTGACGCCATCGGTATTTTCGGCCACGGTCTTGCCGGTGACGGTTAACGCATCCATGTGCAGGTGTTCGCGCAGTTCTTGGATGACGACCGGCAGCCCCCCTGCATAGTAGAAGTCTTCCATGAGGTATTTGCCGGAGGGCATGAGGTTGACGAGCAGCGACATGTGGCTGCCCAGCCGATCAAAGTCTTCGAGGCGGAGGTCGACGCCGATGCGCCCGGCGATGGCGAGCAGGTGGAGGATGAAGTTGCTGGAGCCGCCCACGGCTGCGTTGACGACGATGGCGTTTTCAAAGGCTTTGCGTGTGAGAATCTTGGAGAGGCGCAGGTCTTCGTTGACCATTTCGACAATGCGGTTGCCGGCGAGGTGGGCCAGGCGGCGGCGGCGCGAGTCGGGCGCGGGAATGGCTGCGCCGCTGGGCAGCGTGAGGCCGAGTGATTCGACCATGCAGGCCATGGTCGAGGCTGTGCCCATGGTCATGCAGTGACCGTCGGAGCGAGACATGCACGATTCGGCGTCGGCGTACTCTTGCCGTGTCATGCGCCCGGCGCGTACATCGTCGCTGAATTTCCAGACGTCTGTGCCGGAGCCGATGTCGCGGCCTTCGAATTTGCCGTTGAGCATGGGGCCGCCGGAGACGACGATGGTGGGCAGGTCGACGCTACACGCGCCCATTAGGGTGGAGGGGGTTGTCTTGTCGCACCCGGCCAAGATGACCACACCGTCGAGCGGGTTGGCGCGGATGGACTCTTCGACATCCATGCTCACTAGGTTGCGGTAGAGCATGGTCGTGGGGCGCATGATCGGCTCGCCCAAGGACATGACCGGGAACTCCAGCGGAAAGCCACCGGCCTCGTAGACACCACGCTTGACCATTTCGGCCAAAATGCGAAAATGGGCGTTGCAGGGTGTTAGATCTGACCATGTATTGCAGATACCGATAACAGGGCGTCCGTCAAACATCTGGTCGGGGTGACCCTGATTTTTGATCCAACTGCGGTGGATAAAGCCGAGTTGGTCGTCGCGGCCAAACCATTCACGGCTGCGCAGACGACCGTTGGTCGAGGAATTCATGTGAAGCGACCTCATGATTTGATTCAGTGCGTGATTCGTTTCAATGGTAGATGTGGGCGAAACGAGGCGCGGCGCGCTTGATGTCGTTCGCGCTCTATTTCGCCGCGAGTATACCATGATCTAGGTCGCCTGAGCTATATCAGGCGTGCAGGCGGATGGCGAGTTGCGCTGTTGCCGCGTTCTGAGGCGGCGTGAGTTTGGGATGAAGGCTGCTGTATACGGGAACTCAAGCGGCATTGCCTAGCGTTTTGACTGATATCCTTGAGGTGAATTAAGCAGTTGGGAGAGCGTGATGAAATATACGGTTAATTCGACTGTGAAGGATGTGATGAGCGATGAACGCGCGCGCGCGCTGGTCGAGAAGCATGTGCCGGGGGCAACGACACATCCGCTGCTGCCGGAGGCAATGAATATGACGTTGGGTGAGGTCGCTTCGTACGCGGCCGCGGGCATTAACCGCTCGCAGTTGAATGCGCTGCTGGAGGATCTGGCGAAGCTGGAGATACAAGAATAGGATGGAGCGATCCGGTTGCGCTGGGCATCCGTTGCCAAGTTTTCAAGTTTCGGCTGATCGATTTTGAAGCGCGTTCAATCTGGTTGGCTGCGGCGCGTTGTGATGTTCGCAGCCTATGCTTATATCGGTGCATATGTGGCGTGGCAGGCGGCGCTTTGGCTGGTTGATCCGGCACGTTTTTGGCCGCTTGAGGTGAGCCAGATTTTTGGAGTCTGGTTCTATTTGCCGTTGGTCGTTCTGCTGCCGGCTGTTTT
>CAZZNG010000114.1:0-16332 GCA_964655505.1 uncultured Litorilinea sp.
CGCCAGATCTACACCGGCGAAGAAGAACGGGACTACGTGGCGCTGGATCAACGCTAGTCCACCGGCTGCTGTTACGCGCCAGACAACAAAAGCGGGGTGATGGTCTTGTGCCATTCACCCCGCTTTTTGTTTACGTTATAAACAGACCCGCTGACCGCTGCGCCCCTTAGCTTACATCCCCTTCACCGCGCCAGAAGCGCTGCACGCGTTCGCGCAGCAGCGGATAGTTGGCTAAATCCGGATCTTCCGCAAAGAGCTTTTGTGCGGCCTCGCGCGCCGTAGCAATCGTATCCACGTCGCTCAACTGCGCCACACGCAGATCGGGCAGCCCGCTTTGCCGCGTGCCCAAAAAGTCGCCGGGGCCGCGCAACTCCAGGTCTTTTTCCGCCAGGTCAAAACCGCTCTGCATCGACTCCAGCGCCAGCAGCCGCTCGCGCGCCACATCCGAATCCGCACGGCTGATCAACGCACAGTAACTCTTATGGCCCCCGCGGCCCACGCGCCCGCGCAGTTGGTGCAGTTGGGCCAGGCCAAAGCGTTCGGCATCCTCAATCATGATCAACGACGCGTTCGGCACGTCGATCCCCACCTCGATCACCGTCGTGCTGACCAGCACATCGTACTCACCGTCCGCAAAGGCGCGCATGACCTCGTCTTTCTCCTGACCGGTCATGCGCCCATGCAAGAGCGCCACGCGCAGATCTGGAAAGATCTCGCGTTGGAGCCGTTCGGCAGCTTCCACAGCCGACCCTGCATCGAGCTTCTCACTCTCTTCGACCAGGGGGTAGACAATGAACGCTTGCCGCCCCTCGCGCGCCTCATGGCGCATAAAGGCGTACAGCCGCTCGCGCTCCGCCGGGGTAAAGCGCTTTGTTTTGACCGGGATGCGGCCCGGCGGCATCTCGTCGATAATGCTCAGATCCAAGTCGCCGTAGATCGTTAAAGACAGGCTGCGCGGAATGGGTGTGGCGCTCATCACCAAAACGTGGGGCTGGCGCTCGGCCTTATTGCGCAGCGCGCCCCGCTGCTCCACGCCGAAACGGTGCTGCTCATCCACAATAACCAGGCCCAGATTGGCAAACTCCACCGAATCTTGAATCAACGCGGTGGTACCCACCACCACGTCGACTTCGCCACGGCTCAACCCCTCCACAATCTCACCGCGACTGTTGCCCGTCACGCGCCCCGTCAGCAGCGCCACCTGCACCGGCGTGCCATCAGGCCGCTCGACGCCTGCCAACAGTTGGGTCAGGCTGCGGTGATGTTGCTCGGCCAAAATCTGTGTCGGCGCTAAGAGCGCGGCTTGCGTGCCATTTTGCACAGCCACGACCATGGCCGCGGCAGCCACCGCGGTCTTGCCGCTGCCCACATCCCCCTGCACCATGCGCGTCATCGGCACGCCGCGCGCCAGATCGCGCACGATCTCGTCGATCACACGCTGCTGCGCGCCGGTGAGTTCAAAAGGCAGCGATGCCACATACGCGTCCAACTGCTCCGGCGCAATGGTAAGCGGCTGGGCCTCTGCCTCACGCAGCAGGTGGCGACGGCGCAAGACGCCCAGTTGCACATAGAGCAATTCTTCAAAAGCCAACCGGCGCAGGCTGCTCGCAAGCGCCTCGCGGCTGTCCGGGAAATGGGCCTGGCGCAGCGCCTCGTCAATCGGCGGCAGGTCAAATTGGTCGAGCAGCGCATCCGGCAGCGGATCTTCCACCGCGTCCACAAAATCGTCCAACGCCTGTTTGATGATGCCGCGCAGCCGCTTGTTGCTCAACCCCTCGGTCAGCGGATAAACCGGCGCGATGCGCCCGGTCGCCACCATCTCCGCGTCTGCATCCTCAAACACGGGGTTTTCCAGCGTCTTTTGGCCCATGAACAGGCTCACTGTCCCGCTGAGACGCAGCGTCGTACCGGGCTTCAACTGGTTGCGCACATACTTGTTCCACCACGTCGCGTGCAGCGTGCCGGTTCCATCGGCCAAAACGCCCTGCACGATAGTGCGCCGCATACTGATGTGGCGCTCGCGCACCTCCCACAGGTTGGCGATGACCGTTGCCTGCTCGCCCGGCTCCAACTGCGCGATCGTGCGCAAGCGGCTGTAATCCTCATGGCGCGACGGCAAATGCCAGATCAGATCGTGTACCGTCTCCAGCCCCAGCTTGGCAAGCTGTTCCGCGGTCGCCCCGCCCACACCCTTGATCACAGTCACGGGCGCGTCCAAATCCGCCGGGCTGCGCTGGCTCGCCGCGGCGCGGCTGCGCGCGCGTCGACGCGCGACATGCGTCGGTTCGGGCGGCGGCAGTGGGGCCCCCGCCATACTATCTGCCACAGCGCCTGTGTCTGTGACAGTGTCCATGACCGGGTCCATCTCCGCCTCACTGCTGGATGCATCACCGCTCGGCTCGGCTGCTGCTTGATCGGCTGTTTCTCCCGGCGCGACCTCGCCGACATCAACCGCCTCGCCCGCCAGCGCGCGGCGAATCTGCTCGGCAACCTCTGGCCGGGCATCGGGCGCAGCGTCTTCATAGCGGCGCATCAGCACGACGACCGTGGCAACGATCCACGCTTCGCCCGCCTCCGCGCGCGCGTCGCTCTCCCACCGCGCCGCCATCGCCTGCAACCCGCCAATCACGGCTCGATTGCGCCAGCCCTGACGCTCTTCTAGA
Source organism: uncultured Litorilinea sp. (assembly GCA_964655505.1). Taxonomy (GTDB): domain Bacteria; phylum Chloroflexota; class Anaerolineae; order Caldilineales; family Caldilineaceae; genus QEUY01. The sequence continues at coordinate 2,664 of CAZZNG010000114.1, forward strand.
TCAAGCACACGCTGTAACCGCTCGAATGCCGAAGCCGCCACCGCCTAGAATGCTCCTTCGTATACCACCACGCCGATCATGTTGGGACCGACATACGCGGCCAAACTCGCCGGGAGCGGCAAACGCTCGACCGTCAGGTCCGGCAGCACCTCGCCCAATCGCTCGATCAACACATCGCGCGAGGACTCATAGGCATGGTCAATGATCCCAACACGTTCGACACTGGCGAACTCAATCACAAATTCATAGAGCTTGTCCACCACTTCGTCGCGCGTCTGAACTTTCTCCAACGGAGTCAGCCTGCCATCCTCCATCATCAGCATCGCTTTGATGCCGAGCATGGTTCCCAACACACTCTGCGACGAGCCAAGCCGCGCGCTGCGTTCAAGGTAATTGAGGCTTTCGGAAAACAGCGCCACATACAAATGGGGAACAGAGCCATTGGTAATGCGTGCAATCTCGTTGATCGACGCGCCATTGGCCGCGGCCTCTGCCGCCTGTTCAACCAATAGCCCCAACCCATAGGAGGTGCTCAGGCTGTCGATCACACGGATCGTATAGCGCCCCTTCAACATCTCTGCCGCGCGCCGCGCCTGCTGCCACATGGGGCTTAACTCGCTGCTCATATGGATCGAGACGATCTGCTCCGAGTCCGCCCCCAATTGCTGGTAGCAGTTTAAGATGGTGTTGATGTCGGCCGCGTGGACATCAGGCAGCCGGTTCATACCATTTGCCTGCGCCTCTTGCACGCGGCGGAACAGTTCATCCGCAGTCAAGTCGGGCGTCTCCTCCAACATGGCAGAGCCGACCTTGATGCGATGGGGAATGATCTCAATCCCGTAGCGCTCGATGGTCTCCGGCGTTAAATATGCGTTGCTGTCGGTTACAATGCGAACCTTACCCATCCGAACTCAACTCTAATTGCTAGGACGTTCAGCCGACCGCATGATGTACGGCCCGAACGTTCGGCTTACGTGGAGAAATGGCTTTGATCGCCCGCTGCCCCCGCTCAACCAAATGCTCATGCAGGCAGCAGCCGGATGAACTGGCTGAATTGACTGGCCGGACTGACGCCCGGCGGACTAGACGTGCGACCGATCTCACTCAGGATACCTAACGCATCGCATTCGCACAAATTTTCCTAATACACGGCTGTATCTCCCCTATACACCCATCTTCACCCCGCGCACAGCCCCACGCGGCCCCGCTAACAGCAATCCAGCGCGCACAGGAATCTAGCCATGCCCAAAGCGCCAGTTGTTTTGACAATGCCCCTGCATTGTGCTAAGGTACTCAAGTTATTTGGCTGAAATGAATCTGCCGGCCACAAACAATCTTGCACAGCGCCATCTTGCACAAACGCAAGAAATTGTTGGCTTTGCGAGACCCCTTACCGGCAGCGATGCTTTTGCGCCAAGGTTTGGCCGCCAGGAATTGAAGGAGCGTATACATGGCTAAGTGTCAAAAGTGCGGACGCGGACCCCAATTTGGGAACAACCGCCCTTGGTCACGCAAGGCCACCCGCCGCCGCTGGAACGTCAACGTGCAGAAGGTCCAGGTGATGGAAAGCGGCAAGGTGGTTTCGAAGCGGCTGTGCACTTCGTGCATCCGCACGCTGCAGAAGGCCGCCTAGGTCTTCCACACATTGCCTGACCGATTGAGCAGACCCAAATTGCGAGTGCAACACACATGTGTTGCCTCTCCCCAAACATAAAACGCGCCAGACGTCTGGCGCGTTTTTGTTTTGCACGCTATTGCCCATCGCGGTATCAAGCATCCTACGCAGCACGCGCACGGCGCAGTTGGCCGCACCCCGCATTGATCTCGATGCCGCGGCGCAGGCGCACCGTGGTCGATACGCCATAGCTGCGCAAGATCGCCACAAAGCGTTCCGTCTCCTCGTCGCTTGTCGGCTGGAACGGGCTGTCCGGAATCGGGTTCAGCGGGATCAGATTAACGTGACAGAGCAGGTGCTGAATCTTGCGGCCTAGCTCATGTGCCAATGCCTCGGAATCGTTCACCCCGCGCATCAACGCATACTCAAAGGTCACGCGCCGCTTTGTCTTGGCAATGTACCGCGCCACCGCGGCCAGCAGCTCATCCACGCCATAGCCCTTGTTCACGGGCACAAGCTGCGTACGCAATTCATCGTTGGGCGCGTGCAAGCTCACAGCCAGCCCAATCTGCAACCCTTCGTCGGCCATGCGGTCGATCATGGGAACCAACCCCACCGTGCTCAGCGTAATGTGACGCGCGCCCAAGCCAAACGCGTCCGCGTCCGTCAACCGGCGCAGCGCGGCCCACACATTGCGATAGTTGTGCATCGGCTCGCCCATGCCCATCAGCACGATATTGGTGACCGTTGTAGGCCGCGCCACATCGGTCGCGGGCGTCGCCGCGGGGTCGGCCAGATAGGCCGCAAAGTAGAGCACCTGGGCCACAATCTCGCCCGGCGTCAAATTGCGCGCCAAGCCGCCTTGTGCCGTGGCACAGAACGTGCAGCCCATCGCGCACCCTGCTTGGCTGCTAATGCAAAGCGTGCGCCGCTTGTCATAGAGCATCAGCACCGCTTCGATGGTCTGGCCGTCGTGCAACTGGAAGAGCACCTTCAGCGTGTCTCGGTCATGCGAGACCACCTCAGCCACCGGCGTCAGCGCATCCACCCAGAGGATTTCAGCCAGCTTGGCGCGCAGGTCAACCGGCAGGTTGGTCATCGCCCGAAAATCCGTCACATACTGACCGTAGACCCACTGCCAGATCTGCTTGGCGCGGAATGCCGGCTGCCCCAGCCCGCGCACCACCTCGGTCAGTTCTGCCAGCGATAGATCAAGCAGCGCCTGACGCGCCTCGGTTGCTTGTTCTTGAGTTGTTTGTTCTTGCGGCCCGTTGGCCGCCGGATAAAGAGTTATGTTAGCCATACAAACGGTTATTGTAGTGCAGCCGGCCCCACCAGGTCAAGGAATGCCGCTTCCGCTTCTACGCGGCGTCGGCCTCCTTGAACGCCGCCAAGAGTTCCGGCAGCCCCGGCAAAAGCAAATGCGGCGGCTTGGCGACGCTCTCAAATCCCTCTTGGGTGGTAACGCCGGTCAGCACGCCCGCCGTGGGCATCCCCAATTCAATTGCGCCGATAATATCCGTCTCATAGCGGTCGCCGACCATCAACGTCGACGCTGCATCCGTGCCGAGCCGCGCCATAGCCTGCTCGAACATCCCCGGATAGGGCTTGCCCACAAACGCCGGTTCCTGTCCCGTAGCGGCCTTCAACAGCGCCACTAAGCTGCCGGTTCCGGGAACCTGCCCCCGCTCGGTCGGCAGGGTCGGATCAGGGTTGGTGGCGACAAAGCGCGCACCGTTGCGGATCGCCAGCGTCATGTTGGTCAAAACCTCATAGGTGAGGCCAAAGAAGATGCTGGCAACCGCCACCTCTGCCTCGAAGGGGTCGTCAATCAGATTGAACCCTTTGGATTCCAACGCGGCGCGCAGCGAAGCCTCCCCCATCATGATCACTTTGGTTCCCGGCGCTTCGCGGCTTGCCAGCCAATTAGCCGTCGCTTCCGCGCTGCCCAAGATGTGCGCCGGGTCCACGCGGATCTGCATCCCCATCAGCTTTTCACTAAACGTCTGGGAGGTGCGGCTGGAGTTATTGGTGACGCACAGCCACTTGCGCCCGGTACTGTCCAGATAATCAAGCAATTCTTGCACACCGGGCAGCGCCTGGTCACCGACGTACACAACACCGTCCATATCCAGCAGCACCGCCTTGACCTGGCGCAGGAGGGCAGTTCGATCACTTTGTTTCAACATAACGGCTCCATCTCATTTTTGTTAGCTTTATTGGCATTCAGTATTAGCATTCAGTGGCGAATCAACCGCGAATGCGCAGATTGTCTGCTACATAGGTTTGTAAGATGTTTTGTAAGCTGGTTGGTTTGTATAGAAATTGTATAGAACGAGACATGAAAATCGGAGGTCGGTCTAGGGATCGACCCCCGATCTGCTGTGTTTGCTGCTTAAGGCGCGCTGCAATCAGACGCCCCCGCGCCAATGTCCGGATCGCTTACCCGCCTCAACGACGGCTATCTAGCACCAGCCGCCACACGCTCGGCCACGGGCGATGCAGCCGGACAGCCAGGGGCCAGGCCGCACCACTGGCTGCGCGCAAGCGCCCAACCGCGGCCCGCTTGCTCGATCAGGAACAAATAGCCGTCTTGACCTTGCATGGCCGCCCAGTCCCAACTGGACTTGGCCGCGTGGCCCGCGCCCGCTGCACCCGCCTGCACACCCAGCCACGCGTCCTGCGTCAGCGCAATCACTTGCTGCGGCTCACCCGCAATGCGCCCGGCTGCCTGCTGGTCGATCCCCAAAAAGGGCACTTGCACATTGGCCGCAAGCGCCGCGCGCATCTCACTCGCGGGCGAGAAAGGCACAAATACCTCTGCCAGCGCATCCGCGCCAAAGAAGCGCGTGGGCGAGACATCTGTGCTGGCTGATCCGGTAACCAGCAGCCCCGCAGGGCTGATCATGGCATGACCATGCGCCACCAACGGCACATCCTCCAGCGCCAGCCACGTCCCGACCAATCCCGCGTCCATCTGCACCGTGGCATCGACCAGCAGTTGCGGCTCAATGCCTTGGCCCATCTGTCCTTGCACAGCCCAGGTCATCGTCTGGCGCAGGGGCAGCGCATCGGGCAGCCACCCAGTTCCTTCGACCGGCTCCACCAACTCGCGCAGGAAAGCCACCTGACCATCCATGCGCACAGTCACTTCCCCGTCGAACCAGAGCATAGGCTGCGCCAGATCGGCCACGACCGTCAACCGCTGCCCAGGCAGCGGCGTCACCGTCGCGCTGGCATCCTTCGCGGTCAACACATGGAGTCCCGCGTCCGTCTTGAAATAGGCATAGCGCCGCGCCGGGTCGAGCGGCGCGTTCAGCTCGTCCAACTGTGCGCCCAGGTCATAGCCAAAAGTGACGCGAGTGGGGGTGACCAACATCAGATCCCCAAACACGCCAAAGGTCGGCAGGGGCAGCAGCGCCGAACCGTGCAGATTGGTGATCGCGCCGTGCGCATCCACCAGCGCGAACAACTCGGCATCCTCCAGCAGTAGCCGCCCGCTCGGCAGGCTAATGGTGATCGCGTCGTCCAGGATCAGCCCAACGCCGCCCGGCGCTTGGCGCAAGGCGTCCTCCATCACCTCCAGCCAGACACCCTGCGGCGCAAACGTATCGGCAGCCACGCCCAAATCCAGCCGCAGACGACAAAGCCCGTCCGCACACTGGAATCCAAAGCTTCTCGCCTGGGCCGAGCTTGCCGCCCACGCCGGTTGTACAGCCGCCGCCACCAACACCAGCGCGGTCAGCAGACCCGCCAAAAACTTGCGCATACCGCCCTTCCCCTCGTCGGCGTTACGACGATACAAGAAAAGACACGAAACCGGCTACCCTTCCTCGCTTTCGCTCGCTTCGGCCACATCGCGCTCCACGTCAAGCGCGGCTGTGGCAACGGCCCAACTCACCAGAAACCAGACGCCGCCGCCAATCACAAGCGCCATGGCGATGCTCGCCGGGTTCAGCGGCACATTGCCGCGCGCAACGCCGATCAACGTAAGCAGCAGCCCGGCCGCGCCAAAGGCAAGACCAATACGCAGCGGAACTGTCAACCGTGCCAACATATCCTCTCCCTACTTCACCCCTACTCCACCATTGCAGTTTCATCGCACACTTCATCGCACACAGCGGCGCAAATGACGTCAAAGACGAATCGTCTCATCAAGTATAACCCGCCACCCCGTCGCCGGTTGCGCTTTCCTGTGCGCCGCTCACCACAGACCACCTACCGCCTTATCAATCCTCATTGGGCGGCACACCGGGTTTAGGCTCCGGGCCAGAGCCTGCCGGACGCAAATCCTGGATATTCATTTGCAGCGATTGGCGGCCCTGCCATTCATTCGCCTCCAGCATATAGACCAGATCCAGCCTATCCCCGTGCGCCAAGAACTCTGCATAGTCGCCCCGATTAAAGGCGATACCGTCGATCACGGCTCCGGTCGGGCTGTCGTCAAGCGTCAGCTTTAGATGGCGGCCATTGCCGACCACACGAAAATCGCGCACGCGCACATGGCGCGTCAAGAGCATCGGCGCGCTGTTGGCATACCCGGTCGGCTCCAGCCGCGCCAATTGCTCGCGCGCGGCCCAATTCAGATCGTCAAAGGCCACCTCTGCATCAATCCAGACCGAAGGGCGTAGCTGCTCATATTCGGCCAGCGCATCCTGCGCCAGCGAACGCAACGCCTCCTGCACCGCGGGCAAGTTGGTTGTCTTGACCGTAAAGCCTGCCGCGCGGCTGTGACCACCGTGGCGCACCAAATAGCGGCTAATGGTGTCTAGGGCATGGCTAATATTGAATTCAGGGATGCTGCGCGCGCTGCCGCGTGACTCCTCCTCCCCCTCTTCGACCACAACCGCCGGGCGGTAAAATCGCTCACTCAACTTGCCCGCCACCAGCCCCACAATACCCGATGGCAGATTCGGACTGTTAACAAAGAGCATGGGCGCGTCGCCTGCCAGCAGATGTGCAAGCTGCTCCTCCGCCTCTTGCTGGGCGGACTCGGTCAGCATTCGCCGCTGCGAATTGAGCGATTCCAACTCGGTCGCCAGCGTGTACGCCTCGACAGGATCATTCGTGCGCAGCAAACGATAGGCAACCCTGGCATGGGCCAGCCGCCCTGCAGCGTTGATGCGCGGGGCCAAGCGGAACGATATGGCCGCGGTGTCCACCGAACCAGGGCGCAGATCGGCCTGCAACAGCAGCGCTTCCAGCCCGGGCCGTTGGGCCAAGTTGAGTTGGCTCAGGCCGCGGCGCACCAGCGAACGATTCTCCCCCAACAGCGGCATCATATCCGCCACCGTGCCCAACGCAACCAGATCCAGCAGTTGCGTCTCGATCTCCATGATCTGATCGTCGCTCAAACGCGCAGGGCTGCGACCAGCCGATGCACGCAGCACAGCCTGTGCCAGCCGGTAGGCAACGCCCACGCCCGCCAGCCGGTCAAATGGACTCGCCACATCTTTGCGCCGCGGGTTGATGACAGCCAGCGCAGGCGGCAGGTCGGGGCCAATCGAATGGTGATCGGTGATGATCACATCCAGCCCCATCTGGCGTGCATACGCCACCTCGGCCACGCTGCGAATGCCGCAATCCACCGTAATCAGCAGCGTCGCCTTTTCCGCAATGGCCCCCAACGCCTCCATGTGCAGCCCATAGCCCTCGTCGACCCGGTCGGGGATATAAGGGCCAACGCGCCCGCCCGCGGCTTGCAGCGCGCTGACCAGCAGCGCGGTCGCAGACACCCCATCCGCATCAAAGTCGCCATAGACGCAGATCGTCTCGCCCTGCTCAATCGCCTGCAGGATGCGCGCCACAGCCGGCTCTACATCGCACACACGAAAAGGGTTTTCGAAAACAGCATCTTCGCCCTGGAGAAAGGCTCGCACTTCACTCGGCGTGCGGATCCCGCGATTATAGAGCACCTGCAACAGCAGCGGATGCTCCGCAACACTGCGCAAAAAGGACGCGGGTGCAGGAGGGTAGATATGCCATGCCTTGGCCTGGCTCACAGGGGTTCCGTCGCTGCCGGTGGTCAACAAATTAGAAGTCAATTGCATGCGCCTAACGCTATAGGATCATCGACGTGACATCGAAGTGACCGCTGGAATGTTCCTACGGCTTGCGCAAGCATTATAGCGTTGGGCACGATGCCGCGCCAAACGTATCCGCTTGTATATCCCTCGCAGGCTGCCCCGCTAACAAGCGACGCCGCACGCCTGTTCGACATCACGCTTGTTCGACCCATGCAGCCTATGGTAAGCTACAGCCATGTCTGTCGACCTCGAACGCTTACGCCGTCTCAAAGACCTGCGCGAACAGCGCGTGCGCGACGATCCCATGCCCGCGCCGCCTCCCCAGCCGCGCCCGCGCTACGAACCGCCCACCGGCCCGCTCCATGAACTTGTGCCGGGCCATACGGTCGAGACGGAAGTCGGCACATGTTATGTCCATGTCAACGCCTACCCGCTGGACGAAATGCGCGGCCCCGCGTCGCTGGGCACACTGCTGGCGCAGTCCCCGGCCTGCTTCGCGCCTTTTCATCCCAACTTTCATCTTGACGACGTAGCCGACTACCGCCGCGCCGCCTTCATCGACACAGAAACAACAGGCTTGGGCAACGGCAGCGGCGTCTACAGCTTTATGGTAGGCGTCGGCGCGTTCGAGGCGTGGGACCCTGCCCAGCCGCTGCCCGTCGCACGCACGGTGGACCAAGCCGATGTCGCGCCGACCCATTTTGTCGTGCGCCAATACTTCATGCGCAACCCAGCCGAAGAGCGCGCCCTGCTGATGGCGCTTGCCGCCGACTTGGCCCACTTTGAAATGACCGTGACCTTCAACGGGCGCACCTTCGATCTGCCGCTGCTGCGTGCCCGCTATCGCCAAAACCGCCGCTTTCTGCCCGATCTGCGCCCGCATATCCACCTGCTAGACGAGCGCCGCCCCCACCTCGATCTGCTGCACCCGGCGCGCAAGCTCTGGCGGCGGCGGCTGCAAAGCTGCCGGCTGATCAACCTGGAACAGCGCATTCTGGGCCTCATACGCAGTGAAGACGACGTGCCCGGCCATCTCATCCCGCAACTCTATGCCGACTATGTACGGACCGGCCAAGCTGAATCCATGCGCCGCGTCTTCTACCACAATCACGAAGACATCATGACCATGGTCGCGCTGGCGGATCGCCTGGGCTCTGCCTTTGTCCAAGGCACAGACGGCGACCTGGCCCACGCGCACAATGCGCCCTTACGCGGCGCGGACTGGGCAGGCTTGGGCCGCGCCTACGAGTCCGCCGGTCAGCTTGCCCAAGCAGAAACGGCCTACCGCCGCGCCCTGGACAGCGTGCGCAACCCAGCCGAGCGCGCCGAGTTGTTCGAACTGTTGGGCAAACTCCAAAAACGCCAGGGCAATTGGCAGGCCGCGGTGGAAACGTGGCAGATGTGGCTCACGTCTGTGCCGGGGACCAACGTCACGCCCTACATCGAACTCGCCAAATATTGCGAATGGCAGACCCAAGACTTTGAGCAGGCCGCCATGTGGACCGGCTGGGCCTTACACACGCTTCGCCAGGCCCAATCGACTCCCCAGCATGCCGACTTGATCCAAGCGCTCGAACATCGACTCGAGCGGCTCAAACGCAAGCTCGTCGCCACCCCTCCTGCGCCCTAGCGGCCCCGGCGACACAGCGCGAAGCGCAAGTCAATCAAGACCAAACCGAATGATTTCCCTGCGTCTAACGCCTTCTGTATAGGGTTATATCTATTTGTCTATCTTTCACGCCTAACCATACCCATCGCAGAGAGGGTCGCTGTTGCATATCATACACAGAGAAAGATCAGCAGGAGCGATCCACCCTGCCTGTGTACCGGGCAAGGCAGATGCGGTGACAACACTTTGGGTCCGAAACTTTGGTCATGAAAGATTGAGGCAGTTTAGGGCGTCAGGGCTGTGTCTGCCGGTGTCTAACAAGTGATGAGCCATGATGTCCCACAATGCTGTTGCGCGTTCCGACAGAGGGCAAAATCTCAGGGCAAGATTCTGACCCGCTCATCCGGATCGACTGTACAGCACGAGAGACACAACTAGCGTAGGAATGCGAGGTTTTTTATGTCAACAAAAAAGCCAACAACCATCGTTCTAGCAAATCGTCCTCGATTATTGCGAGAACTGTTGCGCTTTGCGTTGGTAGGTTCCGGCGATTCGTTTCAGGTAGTCGTGGTTGACAACGAAGGCGACCTCGCTGCTACGCTGCGCAAGGTAGCCCCCGATTGGGTGGTGGTCACGTCTCAGCCCAAGGTGGACAACGATGTCCAATCGGCCTGGCTCACCATTAGCCAAGACGGCAGCAAACTGCGCGCGCTGCTGCCGGCGCACCTCGCAGCAGAAAGCAACAATATTGAAGCCGGCAATGTTGAAGCGAGCGACGTTGAAGCGGGGGATGTGGAGGAAGGCGAGGATCAAATGGCATCGACCTTCACCGACATCTCACTGAACGATCTACTTAACCTATTTCGCTCGACCCATCGTTCGGCAGGTCGGGCCGCAGCCTAGGCGTCATCCTACCGCCCCTGCGCCGCATACAACGATGTAGAGGCCAGCAGGGCGCGGCGTTTGCCTGTGGCGCTTACTTTCAGCACTGCCTCAATTGATTCGGCCAACCATCAGGCCAATCATCATATAATAAGCCAAGCATGCAGGCGGATGATCCGCCGACATGCCATCGCCGCGTTTGTCCGCACAAACCGGATACGCCAAAGAGACGGGAGTTGACGATGATAGACCGCTTCACGCAATTGGACCTAGAGCGGCTCATGCAGCACAGGCAGATGCCCTCCATCTCCATCTATATCCCCACTCATCGTATTACCACCTATATCGACCAAGACAAGATTCTACTCAAAAACCAATTAGCGGAAGTGGAAGAGCTTTGCATCGAGGCAGGCTTGCGCCGGCCAGACGTGCGTAAGATCCTCCAGCCAGGCTATGACCTGCTGGAGAACACGGCTTTTTGGATTAACATGAGCGATGGGCTGGCGATCTTCCTGGCGGAAAACGTGCAGGAGTTCTACCGGCTGCCTCGTCCCTTCCCTGTGCGTATCGAGGTTGCCAGACGTTTTCACATCAAACCCCTGATCCCCCTGCTGACCAACGACGGGCGCTTCTATGTGCTTGCCGTCAGCCAAAATAACGTGCGTTTCTTAGAAGGCTCGCGCTTCGCTGTCGACGAGGTCAACTTGGAAGAAGTCCCCTCCAGCTTGGCCGAGGCACTGGGCCAAGATGAATTTGATCGACAGGTACAGCGCCAAAATCCGAGTTCGGTGTCCAGCGGCAGGAACAACCCGACCCTGACATTCCATACCCACGGCGGCGGCGAAGACGTGAATGAAAAGAATCGCCTCTTGCGCTACTTTCGGCAGATCGACCGCGGCCTGCGCGAGTACTTGGGCGACGACCAGACGCCACTAATCTTTGCCGGTGTGGACTACCTCATGCCGATCTACCAGGAAGCCAATACCTATGACCATCTAGTCGAACAGCACATACCAGGCAACCCAGATGACCTAAGCGCAGAAGAGCTGCACAGCAGAGCCTGGGAGATCGTCGCACCGATCGTGGCAAGGGAGCAGGAAGAACTCATTGAACAGTTCAACCGCGAGGCGGGAACAGGTCGCACGACTGTCTGGGCGGACGAAGGCCTGATCGCCGCGTTCCAGGGGCGTGTGATGGCAGTCTTTCTGCCGCGCGGCGTGCAAACTTGGGGCATCTTCGACCCCAACACCATGCAACTCCAACGGGAGAACGCAGAGACGGCAGAGAATCACGACCTGTACGACCTCATCGCCCATTACACGCTGTTGCACAACGGCCAAGTCTATACAGTTGACCCGGAAAGAATACCGGGTGACGGTGAAATTGCCGCTATCTTCCGCTTCTAAATCAGTGTTCTAAATCGGTGCAGCACAAGGCGGCAGCCTGAACGCCGGCCCGCCATATGACCCCGCATACGAACCCTGCCCGAAGCAGCCTTGCCGGTCCAATGGACCCGCATGTTTGCCTGCATCGGGCAGTGCTATTACCCTATGAGGCGTTTATTCTCGTACAATCAGGCAAAACAACTGCCGCCGCGTACCTTTGCACGCGGCGGCAGCAACCAAATCAACAATCAAATTGGAGACCATAGCAAAACCATGCGCCTCTATAACTCACTGACACGACAGGTCCAATCCTACACCTTGGACCATGACCCGTTGACCATGTATGTATGTGGCATCACCCCCTATGACACCACCCATCTAGGCCATGCCTTTACCTATGCCATGGCCGACATCTTGGTTCGCTTTCTCGAAAGCCGCGGCCATACGGTGCGCTACGTGCAGAACGTGACAGACATCGACGACGACATCCTGCGCAAAGCCAATGAAACCGGCGAAGATTGGCTCGAACTCGGCAACCGTTGGACAGCGCACTTCATCCGCGACATGCAAACACTCAATGTGCGCCCGCCCGACGAGTACCCGCGCGCGACCGAAGTCATCCCCGCGATTGTGGAAGCGGTCGAGGCGCTCGTGGCAAAAGGCCAAGCCTATGTGGCAAACGGTTCGGTCTACTATGATGTAGACGCCTTCGATGACTTTGGCAAACTAAGCGACATCCCACGCAGCGAAATGCTGGCTGTCGCCAACGAACGCGGCAACCGGCCCGACGCGCCAGGCAAGCAAGACCCGCTTGACTTTGTGCTTTGGCAGGCCCACGCGCCGGGTGAACCAAGTTGGGACAGCCCGTGGGGACCAGGCCGCCCTGGCTGGCACATCGAATGTTCGACCATGGCCGCGCACTACCTGGGCCACACCATTGATTTTCATGGTGGCGGCTCAGACCTGATCTTCCCCCACCACGAATGCGAAATCGCCCAGATCGAACCGCTCAGCGGCAAAAAGCCCTATGTGCGCTGCTGGTTCCACACAGCCATGGTCGAGCACGAAGGCGAAAAGATGAGCAAGTCATTGGGCAACCTCGTCATGGCGCGCGACCTGCTGCAAGAGTACTCCCCGGACGCGCTGCGCCACTACCTGGCGGACCACCACTATCGCGTGCCGTGGGCCTACGACCAGGCGGATTTGGATCGCTCCACCGCGCGCGCAGAGGCGCTGCGCCAAGCCGTCAGCCAATCCGGTCACGCGGGCGGCCCCGCCCTCGACATTGAACCGCTGGTCAATGAGTTTACCGCCGCCATGGAGGATGATCTGGACACCCCGCGCGCGCTCCAGCTGCTCGACCAGATGGCACAGGCGATCCAAGATGCACAGGGACACCAACTCGATGCAGCACAGGATCAGCTGCGCCGCCACGCCGCCATCTTTGGGCTGGTGCTCGACCGCAGCGAACCGAATCCAAGCGTGGTCGACGGATGGAACGTCCATCTGCGCAAATTCACCTAGAAATTACCTAGAGACGACAGCAAAGCGACATTACGCAGATGCCCGCCGCACGCACCTTGTTGGCTGTGGCGGGAAGCTGTCATTCCGCACGCCGGGCCTCATGTGCGCTCGGCGTGTTTTTTGTTTATACTACTCATAAACTATTCACTGCAACCCTACACTGTCGTACAGGCACTGGCGCGGCACAGCCCACTGCCATGCACATCTGGATGAGAGGAACGGCATGATCGTTTGGATCAGTCTAATCGGCGGTATCATCATCGGCTGGCTCATCGAATGGGTGATCGACTGGCTCTATTGGCGTCGTGGGGTCGAAGCCTACTACCGCACCGAGCTTGAACTGCGTCGCGAGTTGGCAGCCGCCCAAGATGCAGCCCGCGCGGCCCAGGCCGAAGCCGCGGCCTTGCGCAGCCAACTGCTTGAACTTGGCGCGACGCCCGATCCAACCCCACCGGCATCGACGCCCAATCCGGTCGAATCGAACAGTTAGGCTGATGATTGCCCTGATCGCGGCCGCCATCTTGACGCTTGGCGGTCTAGCCGGCTTGGTGATGCGTCTCCGGCTGCCCGACGACGCGCCGCCCAGTGAGCGCGCCCTCTACAGCGCGGGGCCGCTGCTGCTTTGGTG
>CAZZNG010000115.1:0-16003 GCA_964655505.1 uncultured Litorilinea sp.
GCGGCAGGCCGCCGCGTCGTGCTCTTTACGCTGGCACAAGAGCCGCCACACCACCTGCTGCCCGGCGTCACTGTCTATCACCTGCCGCATCTCGTCGACGACCTGATCGCGCCTACTCACATCGACCCAAGGGCAGGTTGACGCCATGTTGCTGACCAATCGCCGCCACCGCTTGATTTTTGCCGCACTGGCCGCGCTCGACGTGGCCGGGCTTCTGCCCTGGCTTACGCTTCTGGCCGATTGGTGGGCACGCGGCGGCGACCCGCTCTCGCTGCGCGCCGCCGGTTTTCTGCTCGGCGCGCCCCTAGCCGTCTTCATCCTGCTCTGGATCGTACAGCTTGCCTTTGTGCTTGCCGCCGATCTGGTCAACCGCTATGCCATCGCCACGCCCTTGCGCGAGGTGATCATCTTTCTGCTGATCGGCGGCACAGCGCTCACTGCGGTGCGGATGATCCTCTATCCTGCCGCTCCGCTTGGCGATCTCTCCTGGTTGCGCCAAACCTTCAGCGCTGTCTTCGACTTCACCGAGAGCCTGCGCGGTGAGTTGCTCGTCATTCTGCTGGCCTTCTTCCTCTGGTGGCGCGTGGCGCGCTACACCGACCACGGCGTCACCTTCTTTTCAATCGCGCGAACCTTCCGGCTTGGCCTGCTGCTCTCGCTGATTGCCAATGGCGCGCTGGCCCAACATTTGCCCAATGGCCTCCAGCCCGCGGCGCTCTATTTCTCCCTTTACATGGCCTTTGGCCTGATGACCGTCGCGCTCGCGCGCATCGACCAAAAAGCCGCGGGCGCGGCCAATTCAAGCGGCGCGCTCATGCCCTGGCCGCGCTTCGCCCAATTGCTCATCGCCGTGGCCGCGCTGCTGGGCGGCGGTTGGTTGGCAGCCGCCGCGCTCACCCCCGCCTCCCTACGCGCTGTGCTCAGTTGGTTCGGCCCGCTCGGAACCCTGATCCAATGGCTCGTCATCCAATTGGTTTTTCTCTTTTTCTGGGCCTTTGGACCGATCCTAGAGGCGCTCGCCGCCTACCTCTACGGCATCATGGGCGAGATCCCGCCCCAAGAAGGCTTTGAAATGGAGCCGCCGGACCCGGTCACAGTGACAACACTGGTGCGCGAGTGGACGCTGCTGCGCTACTGCCTGGTAGCAGGCGCAATTGTCCTTGTCCTGGGGCTGATCTGGCTCTTTTTCATGCGGACGCGCCTCTACAACCGGCGCAGCGAAGAGGAAGAAACAGCGAGCGAAGAAGCAGCACTGCAACTGGGCCGCGCAGGTTTCAACTTGGACCGGCTGCGTAACTGGCTAAAAATGGTTGGTCGCTATGGCGTAGGCAGGCGGCTGCTGGCGGCTATCTCAGTTGAAAACATGTACGCCAACCTGGTTCGCCTGGCACGGCAGCGTGGCATCACTCGCCCGCCCGCGCTGCCGCCTGAACGCTTTCTGCCTATGCTCAACCAGGCTTTCCCCGGTTGTGAACTAGAATTGGATACGCTCACCCGCGCCTACCTGCGCGTGCGCTATGGCGAACACCCTGCCGATCCGCGCGAACTCGCCCAGATCCGCGCGGCCTATACACGCATCCTCCAACAGGCGAACGACACGCCAAGCGACGCCGAACAGACTACCCGTTGAGCCGCGCCGGGTTCCTGCCGGACACCTCATGCAGGCTCAGACTGCTGATAAAGCGGGTCACGCGAACGTACATACGCATCTCGGCCCGTTTGCCGCTTGTACGCGTCGAATGTAGCGCCCAGGTCGTTGTCCACATCAAAGCCGTGCTCACGCGCCCAGCGGTAAAAGAGAATAATTTCCGCCTCCGCGGTGACCACTTCCCAGTAAAAAAGCTCGGTCAAGATACCGCCGCGCGCCGCCATGCCGCTCGTTGCATAGGCTTCGAGCGCGGGCCGCCGGTCATACGCCACGCGATAGTGCGTTGCGCGCCAGCCGCCCAACGCCACCTGCTCATCCACCGCTTCCAATATGGCAAACTGGGCGCGCGGGTCGCCGTTGAGCGGCATCCCCACGCTGCCAGGATTGATCACATGCCAGTAATGCGTGGCGGCATTCGCCCGTGTGAACGGATCGGTGTGGGGGTCGGCGTGCAGATCAACGGCAGCGTCGGTCTCCATACAGATCTGCCGATCCACTTGCACATGGGTATGGGCTGAAATCACCGTATGCTCCGCGATGTGGGTCAACTCAGCCGCGATCATCGCCGCGGGCTGCTGTGTATAAAAGCCCGTGCGGTTGCGACCGGGCACGCCATGCGCCACGCGCACTGGCTGGGTTCCGGGCAGATAGAGCGTGCGCTCGTCGGGCAGCATCGCCAAGAACGCGCCTTGCTGCGGCGTAATCCGCTCCACCAGCCAATGCAGTTGGCCCCAACGCATGGCATCGTCCATGCCAGGCAGCGCGCGCGACGTAGCATAATCAAGATAGTAGAACTCATGATTGCCGCGCACCACCACCCAATCCGACCGGCGCACAAAGTCGATCACCTCAGGGCTGAAGGGCACGCCGTTGATCAAATCACCGTTCAACACCACATAGTCTGGCTGGAGCGTTTCGAGCTTGGCGCAGACAGCCTCAAGCGCCGGGAGATTGCCGTGAATATCGGCCAAGACTGCTAATCGCATACACAGATTCCATCCACTCAACATCCGGCTAACCCGTCCCAGCTAGCACGTCAACAGCCATAGCTGGACACACTGGACACAGCCGGACATAATATAGAACACTTGATAAGCGACCCCACAGCCGCCCCTAAACAGCCGCCTGCAGGCAGCCTTTGCCCACTATACCCCTGGCCCATCCACCCGGCAAACCTCAAGCAGAGTTTGCACTTTACCCTCTCTTATTGGCCGTACTGCTAGGCGAAATGTTCTCGATGCACACCATCGCCAAATAGCCACACGCCCCTGCCTGTGGTATGATCAAGTATGGGCTGTGCCCGCTTCCTTCACACCGGCTGTGACCACGAAGGCTTAATGCAGGCATGACGCAATCTTACACCTGGCTGCTTGTTCCGCTGGCGGATCGAACGGCTCGACCTAAACGGCAGCAGGGTGCAGGCAAGCTGACACGCGTCCTTCTGTCCATGCGCTTGGCCGGTGTCAAATACAACTGACGGACCCGCGCCATCACCTGTGCCCCGCGAGTCCGTGCAGAGCGCCTACCGCTCAAACCAGCTAACCTTTGGCGCTAGTCATGGCGCGCATCTTGGATGGCTCACCGCAGTGAACCGATCGCATCAGTTATGACAAACTCTTTTGCAGAAGTGGTATGAGGGTTAACACCGTGGTCGTCGTTGAGTCAAGGTCGGTGATCCAGGTAGTGAAAGAGTCCCAGCCGTGAAACGAGTCCTCAACTGGGCAGCCGCCGCGCTGGTCCTCTTCGCGGTCGTCACACTCATCGCATGGCCCACACTACGCCAACGTCTGTTGCCGTTGATACAGGTTACCCAAACGCAGCCCGCGCCGATGCGCGTCGTCGGCGGCCCCACGGTCCCGTCCACGCCGACGCCGCTCCGCGCATCCGGCCCAATCGCCACGTCGACATCCGCCAAACCGGCCATTGTGATCGAACGCGCCACAGCCAACCCGCCTGCCGCTGAGCAGATCGATGCACCAAGCGCAGACATGATAGATACAGGAGCAGATACTGGGTCAGATACTGGGTCAGATGCCGAGATAGCTACCGTGACAATAATAGACACGGTGGTGGATACGGCGAGCCTGCAGCCCGCTGCCGCGGCTGCACAACCCATCACAGTAGCGCCCGCGGTCGCGACCACGTCCCTGCTGCCGGTCAGCGATGAAATCCCGGCTGCACCGTCCACAGACGACTCAACAGTCGACTCGGCAGCCGACTTGACAGACGCCACAACCGTGGCAGACACCCTGCCTGCCGCAGCGTCTGTGACCCCAACCGTGGTGACAGCAGCGCCAATAACCGAGTCTTTGACGACGACCCAGACCACAGAAACATCGCTGCCCGCGCCCGAAAGCCGCGTGCCCACCGCCAACCGACCCGAACTGCTCTATAGCGGGCCGGGCTATAGCTATCTCACGGTCGGCCAGGTCGCTATGGGCGATCCGGTCGATATTGTCGCGTGGCTCACCGAGGGCACATGGTATTTGCTGGCCGATGGCTCGTGGATTGCAGCCGACGCAGTGGATGGCGCGCCGGAGTTGCTTCCGCTAGTTTTCCCGACGCCAACCTTCACGCCGACGCCGACCTTCACGCCGACGCCCACACCCGAACCGACCGTTCCCGAGCCAGGTTCCGAAACAGCCACCCCCACGCCCACCGCGACCAGCCTTGCCAGCCAGGTTTGCAGTTGCCAGGCCGATATCTATGACTGTCTGGGCAATATCTTCCCCACCCAGGCCGACGCACAACTCTGTTTCGAGTACTGCTTCCGCACCACCGGCTTTGACATTCACAACCTCGACCCCAACCTCAACGGCCGCGCCTGCGAGAATCTCCCCTAGCGCCGGAACGTGAACGGCTGAATGCGAAGGGCTTGGCCCTTAATCGCGCCGGGGACGCAGATAGACCGTTACCTCGCTGCGGTTGTGAAAAAGTTGCCGCGCGCCGGCAATGGTATACGCCTCAGCCAGGATCGCCAGACTGTGATCCAACACGGTACGCCGGTCAAATCCTGGCAGTTTCAACGTCATCAACGCCCAACCATGCGGATAGAGTATCGCAGCATAGCGCACCATCAAACGCGCCGAATCGCGGCCATCCATGCGCATGTCATTGACGATAATATCAAAGGGATCAGGCCCCTCGGCCAAATACGCCTCCGCGGTCATACGCTTGTGGCGCACGCCGGGATCAGACGCCAAGCGCGGGTCCAGGTCGCCAGGATCGACCGCGGTCACATACTGATCGAACTTGCGTAGGATGCGCGTCCAACCGCCTGGCGACGCGCCCAAGTCCAGCGCCACCCCGCGCGCAGGCAGGTCCAACAGAAACACGTCGATGGCTTCCAGCAGCTTAAACTCGGCCCGGCTGATCTGACCCGGCTCGCGTGCGAAGCGGTGCATCCCGCCTGCCCAATCCGACAGATTGTGATCGGCCAACGACGCGCCGATCCACGCAGTCAGGCGGCCCGGCGCGTCGCTCGTCAGCACAATCGACACGACCTGCATGGGCACGCGCACGTCCAGCGTCAGTCCTGCCGCTTGCAGCGCATCGGCAACCGCACTGTTCACCACATACGGCTTGACCGCGCCAAACTCAAGCACGCGCGTCTGCACAGAAAACGTCCACGCAGGATGCAGCGCAGGCAGAATCTCAGCCGTCACCGCGTCCACAAGCGGCCCCAAATCCAGTTCGCGCCCATCCGCGGGCACAGAGAGCATCACCAATGTCTGCACCGGGCAGACATGGCGCACGAAGATGGGCGGCGTCACTGCCCACTTCTCCGCTAGCTGTGCAAAGTCCACCGACGAAGTCACCAGGAGAACACCAGGGGCCAGCAGATCGATCTGCGCGGCGTCGTCCACAGCCAAGACCTCATCTTGAGCAAGGTCGGCAAAGTCCGGGTCCGCGGTCACGATCCACTGATAGGCAGTGGCCTCTAGCGCAAGCAGGGCGGTCTCGTCAGCCGCACTCATGCTGCTTCCCGGTGCAAGTGCAGCTCATCGCGCAGCAGCGCGGCCAAACGGCGCGCGCGGTCGGCTGCATCGCCCACATGCTGCCGCGCATCGAGCAAACCGCCAAGTTGATCGGCTGGCACAAAGTCCGTAATGCGCGGGTCTTGCGCCAGACGATCCGCCAGCGGATTGGATTCGCCTTGCTGGATCGCGGCCCATGCGGCCATACTGTGCTCGCGGATCACCTCATGCAGCGCTTGCCGGTCGCCGCCAGCCTTGACCGCGGTCATCAAGACCCGCTCTGTGGCCGCAAAGACCCCATAGTCATCCAGATTGCGCTCGATGCGTCCAGGCCAAATCTGCAAGCCGTCCACCAGTTGCTCAGTCGCTTTCAACGCTTCATCCATTAGCAAGAACGCTTCCGGCAAAAAGATGCGCCGGTTGCCGCTGTCGTCCAGCGTGCGTTCCAGCAGCGAAAGCGCGGCATTATCCCACGCCACCCGCGGCAGCGCGGCAACCTGGCGAGTTAGGCTGTTGATATTCTCCGCGACAATGGGGTTGCGCTTGAAGGGCATGGCGCTTGAGCCGACCTGCTTGGCCCCAAAGGGTTCGCTCCACTCGCCGATGGGCGGACTCTGCAAAATCCGCAGATCGAAAGCGAATTTGTGCAGGCTGGCTGCCAACCCGGCCAATGCCGACATGACCAGCCAGTCTTGCTTGCGCGGGTAGGTCTGCGTTGCCACCTCGAACGCGGTCAGGCCGAGCTTTTGCATGACCGCATCTTCCAGATCGCGCGCCTGCCAACTGGTTTCCGCCAGCAGTTCGCTGTAGCTTGCGCTCGCGCCCACCGCGCCCTTCAACCCCTTCCCCCGGATGCCTTCGCGCACCCGGCGCAGTTCATGCCAGTCGCCGCGCAAGTCCTGGGCATACTGCGCCAGGCGATAGCCGACCGTCGTCGGCTCCGCAGGCTGGATGTGGGTAAAGGCCATGGCCGGTGTATCCGCCTCGGCCTCCATGCGCACGACGAGCAGCTTCAGCACAGCCACCAAGCGCGCGATGATCAGGTCCAGCGCCTTTTGCAGCCGCAGCGCGTCCACATTGTCCAGCGCATCCATCGACGTCGCGCCCAAATGAATGATGCCGCCGCCCACCGGGCACTGCTCGGCAAAGGTGCGAATCTCGGCCATTAGATCATGGCGGATCTCCGCTTCGATCTCCGTGGCGCGGGCAATGTCCACATCGTCCTGATGGGCGCGCAAGTCGTCGACCTGCTCCTGGGTCACAAGCCCTAATTCAGCCTGCGCTTCGGCCAAGGCCACCCAAAAACGCCGCAGCAGACGCCGCTTCTCAACTTCGCTCCAAATCTGGCGCATCCCCGCGCTGCCATAGCGCCAGGTCAGCGGGGACAAGTAGGTATCATGGGTATATTCAGTCATGGACACCCCTAACTAGTTCGCGAGCGGTTGGGCCGGTTCGCCAACGTGCCGCCGGGTTGCGACGGCAGCAATGGCGCTACTAGTATACTGCATATCAGCCTGGGCCGCAGGCTTGCCAATAGGTGATCTCGCTTGTTGGTTGCGCCGCCGCCATGCTATGCTACACACCGGCCCGCTAACACATGGATCAAAACCCTATGCGAGAACCGTTTTGAGTGATATCGAACTAAAGTATCTCGCCGATACGCCCGAAATTGTCCCGACCGTCGCGTCGTGGCATCATCGACAGTGGAATTATCTGGCCGGTGCGCGCTCGTTGAGCCACCGGATTGCACGCCTGCACGATCATTTGCGGCGCACCGGGCTGCCCCTGACCGTGATCGCCTGGTACAACGGGCAGCCCATCGGCTGTGCCAGCCTCGTCGACAGCGACATGCAAACCCGTATTGATTTTTCGCCGTGGCTGGCGAGCGTCTACGTGCTGCCCGAATACCGTCACCGCGGCGTCGGCGCGGCGCTCGTCCGCTGCATCGAAGCAGAAGCGCGCAAACAAGGCTTCACCCGCCTCTATCTCTACACAGAAGACCGCGTGCCCTTCTACACGTATCTGGGATGGCAAGCCATTGAAGAACGGGTGTACCGCGGCTATCCCATGACAGTGATGATGCGCGACCTGCGCCAAGACCCGCCCGCCGCGCCAGACCGGCAAACGGCCTAGCGTCCAATCAAACAATCTAAAGCTGCCAACAACAGCGTTGGCAGAGCCTGCTGCAAGGAGGTTCCATGCGATACGAAACCGCATTCACGATGGACACATCGAGCATCAAATTTGGGCCAGGCGTCACCCGCGAGATCGGTGAGGACATGGCCGCACTGGGCGTCAAGCGGGTGATGGTGGTCACCGATTCCAATCTTGCGCGCGGCGAAACCGTCGCCACCGTCCTATCCTCCTTGTCCGCCGCGGGCATCGACCCCATTCTCTATGATCAAGTCCGCATCGAGCCGACCGATGCCTCGTTCAAGCACGCCATCGACTTCGCCACAGACGGCAACTTCGACGGCTATGTGGGCGTTGGCGGCGGCTCCAGCATGGACACAGCCAAAGTCGCCAATCTGTATTCAACCTATCCTGACGACTTCCTGGCCTACGTCAACCCGCCTATCGGACAGGGCAAACCCGTTCCGGGCAAACTTAAACCGCTGATCGCCGTTCCCACAACCGCAGGAACAGGCAGCGAAACAACCGGCGTCGCCATCTTCGACTACGAGGAGATGCACGCCAAGACAGGCATCGCTCACCGCGCCTTGCGCCCGACCCTGGGCATCATCGACCCCGACAACACGCGCACCCTGCCCAAACTCGCCGCGGCCTGCACCGGGCTTGACGTCCTGAGCCATGCACTCGAATCGCTCACCGCGCTGCCCTATACCCAGCGCCCCGCGCCCGAATCATCCAAAATGCGCCCGGCCTACCAAGGGGCCAACCCTATTAGCCATATTTGGGCCGCACGCGCCATTGAAATGGTCTCCCAATACCTCGTGCGTGCCGTGCATGATCCCGAAGACGACGAAGCGCGCAGCCAAATGCTCTTGGCCGCGGCCATTGCAGGCATCGGCTTTGGCAACGCCGGTGTCCATGTGCCCCACGGCATGGCCTACCCCGTTGCAGGCATGGTGAAATCCTACATCCCCGAAGGCTACGGGGTGGATCATCCGCTTGTGCCCCACGGCATGGCAGTGATTGTCAATGCCCCCGCGGTCTTCCGCTGGACAGCATCGACCAACCCCGACCTGCACCTCCACGCTGCCGGCCTGCTGGGTGTCGACACGCGCGGGGCCGCGCCCGAGGATGCAGGAGAACTGATCGCGGGCAAGCTAATCGAAATTATGCGCCAAACAGGTATGCCCAACGGCCTCAAAGCCCTCGGCTATGGCCCGGACGACGTCGACGACCTGGTCGCCGGTACGCTGCCCCAACACCGCGTCACCAAGCTTTCGCCCCGGCCCGTAACCGCCGAGGCACTACACGCGCTCTTCCTCGACTCCATGACCTGCTGGTAACGTCTTAACGCGCATCCGCTACCATCACGCCCGATGGGCAATCTGCTCCAGCACCCAGTTGGTACGCAGTGCCGACTCGCCGGTGCTGGGGCAGTCGCCCTCCCCGCGCAGCGCAGCAACGATAGTCCCGATCAACGGCTGCTGCACATGGGCGGGCGGCGGCAAGTGGAACGTCTCCACGCTCCCGCCCTGCTCTAGTTGTACCGGCGCATTCAGATCAAATGAAGCGTAGCGAATGATGCCCTTGCTGCCGATGACCTCCGTTTCATCCCACGCCTTGCCGCTGTCCGCTGCGAAGCACCACGTCCCCGTGCCCAAGACCCCGGAGTCAAAGCGAAACGTCGCCGCCACCGTATCCTCGGCGTCATAGAGACCCGCATGATTGGCTGTGTAGCCCTGTGCCGCAGCCACTGGACCGAGCAGATAATCCAGAAAGTCAAACTGGTGGCTCGCCAGGTCATAGAAGTAGCCTCCGCCCGCGATTTCAGGCTGCACTCGCCACGGCTTTTCGGCAGCCGCATCGCCCGCGTGGGGCGCTCGAAACAACCGGATATTGACCGCGCGCACCGCGCCAATCGCCCCGCTATCCACCAACTCCTTCACCTTCAAAAAAGTGGGCAAAGTCCGGCGATAGTAGGCGACAAAGAGGGGCACGCCGTGGCGCGCGCACGCATCCACCATTTGCTGGCATTCAGCCACCGTACGCGCCATCGGCTTCTCCACATAGACCGGCTTGCCTGCCGCGGCCACAGCCAGCGTGTACTCGGCATGTGAATCGGGCGGCGTAGCGATGTAGACCGCATCGACCGCCGGATCATGGATCAGCGCGTGCGCATCCGTGGTCCATTTCGCCACGCCATGCCGCCGCGCATAGTCCGCGGCCTTGTCGCCGCTGCGACGCATAACCGCCACCAGCTCTGAACCCCTCGCTTTTTGAAACCCCGGCCCGCTCTTGACCTCGGTCACATCGCCACAGCCAATGATGCCCCACCGTATCGTCTTCATGTCGCGCTGGCTCCATTTCTTATAAAGGATCTTCCCGGACGCGCGGTCTATTTTTCGCCGCCACTTAAGGCGGCGTAAGCGTCCGGGAAGATCCTACACTACATATCTGTATATCTACGATCTGGATCGACAGGTAGCAGAACACATTGCAGATGGCGCGAACGAGCTTTCAAGCTCCGCGTTCCATCGACATCACTACAACAACTGCCGCGGGATCGAGCGTGTCCAACGCCGCTGATGGAACGGTTCCCCATCCATTGTAATATTCAACTGAATGGTGACGTGGAAAGTATCCTCCGTGCTCTCAAGTTGGGCACGCGCCACCGTGTCGATGGTACGCTCCGGCCAATGCAAGACCACCTGGCTGCGCCCAAAGATCGTCGCTCGAGCCGGATCGCGCTCATTAACTTGAGCCGTTGCCTCGCCCGCGCTTGTGAATGACACCCGATCCGATACGCGGGTTTCCCCTGTGCGCCCAAGCTGTACAGACGTTGTGCCGCCGATATGATCATGTGTCACCTTCCACACCGGCGGCGTGCTAAACCCGCTTGTGCGAGGTGCATAGGGTGTCGGCGGTCGGAAGTTGGGCACAGTCAGGTCTGCCGGTGCAGCGCCCACCACAGGCAGACGCAGAGAGGATATCCGGTTGCCGCCGCTGTGAATCGTGCCGGTATAGCGCTTGGGCGAGGGCCATGCGTTGGGGAAGTCCGCGCCGGCAAAGCTAACACGCAGCCGATGGCCCGGTGCAAAGCGCCAGGCAGTCGCATCCAGCGGCACGGTGACGCGATAGACCGCGCCAGGCGTCAAAGCGGTTGGTTCCGTGTGGCTATCGCGGTGCGTGAGGTTGAGCAAGCCTTTGGTGACAAGCGCCGCTGTGCCATCGGGCGCGACGTCGATCAGCCGCACCGAGAGGGTGGCAATGTCAGTATCCACCGCAAGATGGACATCCACCTCCGGATGGCCGATGATCTCCACAGGTTCGTCAAGCGGAGCCGATGTCCAACTAAGCGAATAGGCTTCTTCGAGCCGTTGATCGACCGGCAGGATATGGGGCGAAGCAGCCGAGAACATGCCGAAAGTCGTGCCCACGCTCGGATGATACGCATACTGCGTGGTACGCTCGGCCTTCGGCGCATCAGAAAGCAACTGCTGCTCTGCTCCCAGATAGTAGGTCGCAGTATGGCTATCCGCAATCGGCCATTCGCGTTCGCTGCGCCATGAGCCGCTCGTCAAGGCGCGTTCCGCTGCCGGTTCGTCATACTCCTGCATGTAGACCGTCACCGGCGGCTCGTCCATAATGCCGTCGTCGATCCCCTTCAGCCAATAGTTATAGAAGCGCACCATCTCATGCAGATGGTCGATGCGCGGGCCGGGGATGCCTACATCCGGCGCAACATGCAGCCAGGGACCAACCAGCACCTTCTTAGGACAGCGCAAGTTCTCGAACGTACGCAGATTGCAGTTGGTATAGCCGTCGCGCCAGCCGCCGAACAGATAGGTAGCACATTCAATCGCGCTGTAATCCTCGCACAGCGACCCCTGTCGCCAATAGTCGTTGTAGACGTGGTTGGAAAGCCATGTCAGCAGCCACGGCTCGGCTTGCAAATGCTCCTCCCAGGTCGCCGCCCATTTCGCCCCCAGTGCTTCTGGATAAGGCGGCAGCGAGTTTTGCACCACCATAGACAGGCCATAGGTGGCAAGATCATAGAGCATCTGCAAGGAGCCGCCCTTGTAGTGGCAATCGTCGGTGTAGCGGTTATCAGTGAAGTACATGGGGCAAATGGCCTTCAGCGCGGGTGGACGATGCATGGCAACCTGCAACGAGTTGAACCCCCCGTAGGACGCGCCAAACATGCCCACGTTGCCGTTGCACCAGGGCTGGGCAGCCATCCAGGCAATGGCCTCAACGGCATCTAGCTGCTCTTGGCGCGTGTACTCGTCCACAGCCACGCCGCCCGAACTGCCTGTGCCGCGCACGTCAATGCGAACACCGACAAAGCCACGTTCGGCTAAATAAACCTGGTTGCGCATGTTGCCCGCGCTGAGATCATCCTTGCGATAGGGATAGTAGTCAAAGACCGCCGGGAATTCGCCCTCCGCATCCGGGAAAAAGAAATGGGCATCTAGCTCGACCCCATCCGACATGGGAATACGCACATGGCGCTCTTCACGTACGCCATAGCGCGCGGCGGTTGGGTCGTCTGTCCGGTTCGGTGTCGATACAGCCATCGAAAATTCGGTTCCCTTCTATACTTATGAATGGCACGTCCCGTTTCTCGCTGGGCTGCCTGGTGCAGCATGTCCAGCCTGAAGATCAGGGACGGATAGTTACTCCATTTGTACGCGCGGGTCGAGCAGGCCATAGACCAGATCGACCAGCAGATTGGCGATGCCGATCATGAGCGCCGCCAAAAGCACGCTTCCCATGATCAAGGGGACATCCAGCCGCTGCGCCGCTTGCAGCGTCTGCCAGCCAATGCCCGGCCAGTTGAAAATATACTCGACCAGGGCAATGCCCGTCAGTAGCGAGGCAAGATCCATGCCGATCATCGTAATCACCGGGATCAGCGCATTGCGCAGCATGTGGCGCACAGCCACGATGCGCGGGCCAAGTCCCTTGGCGCGCGCGGTGCGCACGTAGTCAGCCGAGATGACGTCAAGCATGCTCGAACGCAGGAAGATCGCATACCAGGCCGACCAGGGCACTGCCACAGCCAGGGTCGGCAAAATCAAGTGCCGCCAACTGCCATACCCGCCCACCGGCAGCCACTCCAGCCGGAAGGCAAATACATAAATCAACAGTAGCCCCAAGAAGAACGTAGGCAATGAAATCGACAACAACTGTATCACCATCAACCCACGGTCGAACAGTGTGCCTTGGCGCAGCGCCGCCAGCGCGCCCAGCGGAATGCCGATCAACATAGCAACGACAATGATCGATCCGGCCAGCAAGCCGGTCGCGGGCAGCCGCTGCATCAGCGCTTCGGACACCGGACGGCGAAAGTAGAACGAATCTCCCAAATCGCCGCGCAAGAGCCGCCCCATATAGGTCAGATACTGGCGATAGAGCGGTTGGTCCAACCCATATTGTTCGCGTACATGGTCGATCGATACGCCCTGGGCACGGTCGCCCGTCAGGGCGCGTGCGGGGTCTGTCGGCCCGGCAAAGATCAGGATAAACGTGATCAACGAGATCCCCACCAGCGTCACCACGGTCCACATCAAGCGTCGAATGATATAGCGTGCCGCCATTGGCTACCGTCCTTTCCGCTTGGGATCCATCGCCTCGCGCAGCCCTGTGCCGAATAAATTAAAGCTGACCACAGCCAACATGATCGCCAGACCGGGAAAGATCGCGACCCAGGGAGCAGCACGATAGTACGACATGCCGTCTTGGATCATGCTTCCCCAGGACGGCGTCGGCGGCGGCACGCCCAGCCCCAGAAAACTAAGACTGGCCTCGGCAAAAATCGTGTTCGGAATGCCCAACGCCAGATAGACGATAAGCAGCGGCAGCACATGGGGCAACAGATGCCGGATAAAGATGCGGTGGCGGGGCACGCCAAGCGCACGCGCCGCCAGGACAAACTCCTTTTCCTTGACAGAAAGGATCTGGCTGCGAAAAATGCGTGCTGGATAGGTCCAAGAGAAGGCGGAGATGACCACGATCACAACCCATGCCCCCGGCTTTAGCATCACCACAAGCAAGAGCATCACGAAGAAGGTGGGCATGCTCATGACCAGGTCCACGATCCGCATGAGCCAAAAGTCGACACTGCCCCCCATGAAGCCGCCAAAGCCGCCTACCGCCAGCGCAATCACCACAGCCAAGGCGCTGGCGCTCAGGCCGATGCCGAGTGACACACGACCACCGTACATCAGACGGCTCAATAGATCGCGCCCCAGCCCATCTGTCCCCAGCCAAAATTCAGCATTGGGCGGCAGCGGCTGCCCTAACTCCGATAGCCCAATCTGACGATACTGGTGGATCGGATCATGGGGCGCCAACCAAGGGGCAAGGATCGCCAGCAGTGTCAGCGTCAGCAAAATAATGCCTCCTGCTAGGGCGAATTTTTGCGACAACAATTCATCCCATGCATCACGCCACCATGTGCGCGGCGCATCGGAAATAGCAGCCCCTTCTGCGCCGATGGACGAGTTCGCTTGCAGCTTGCCGGCCATCAACTGATTGGTCATGTAGAGGTTCCTTTCACAACATGGCATCCAGTGCAGTCTTGCCCCAGATGCCCCCAGGTGGATGTGGACCGGACGGCACGTCGATGCCGTCCGGTTGAACAGCTTGAAGCCCCCGCGCTATGCTCGCTGTTCCATCCAAGCCGCCTCCAGATACGGCCAGCCAAAGATGGGGCTTATATCATCTCCATGCACATAGTCGACGCCGAGGTTAGCACGCTGCGGGTTATACAGCGCCACCCACGCCACGTCCTGGTTGATAACAATGTCCTCAATCTCACGGTATCCCGCAATACGCTCGGGATCTTCCAGGGGCAGAGCCTCGACCGCTTCCAGAATTTCGTCAATGCGCTCGTTGCAATACGCGCCATCGTTGAAGCCAGTCTCGATGGAGGCGCAGGTCGTCCAGGCGGCAGTAAAGTCATAAGCGTCGGGGAAACTGGCCGACCAACTGTACCAGAACAACCCTACATCACCGGTGCGAATGCGGTCACGCCAATCTTTCCACTGGCCGACAGCCAACTCTGTGCTGATGCCGATATTTTGCAGATCGGCCTGGAGTAGCTGGCCCAACTCCGTGTCGAGGCCAACATACATCATGACATCTTGGATGCCGTCAGGAAAGCCTGCCTCAGCCAACAAGGCGCGTGCAGCTTCGGGATCAAACGGGTAATTGCTCGTAAAATCAGGGTCGTACTGCAGCATGGGAATGGCGTAGTGCCCCTCAAGCGGCGTCAAGGTATTGCTGCGCTTGCGCGCCAACGCCTCCTTATCAATGGCCATCGCCACAGCCTGGCGCACGCGGATGTCGTCAAAGGGCGGCGTGTTGAAGTTGAACCCCAGACGCGACGTGCCAACGCTCGGCGCACGACGCACAAGCGGCTCCAGTGCCTCATCCGTCAGCACGCGCGGCAGCTCGGCCGCGGGCACGTTCGCCACCCATTCTGTTTCGCCGCTTTCCCAGCGCAACATCTGTACCGCTGGGTCAACGTTCAGATACAGTTCGATGCCGTCCAGGTAAGGTTTTCCTTCTTTAAAATAGTCGGGATGGCGCTCATACACAGCCTTTTCACCGGCCATCCACTCCACAAAACGGAAGGGGCCGGTTCCAATCACCACACTGTACCCCCACTCCTCGCCCGCATCCAGCGTCTCCTGGTGAGGAATAATCGCGTTCATGCTCATCGAAAGCAGCGCCGGAAAGACTGCCTGTGCCTTCTCAAGCGTGATCTGGAGAGTATAGTCGTCGACGATCTCAATGCCGCTCAGTTCCTTGCTCGTCCCGTCGATGACTTCATCATAGCCGACGATATTCGCCATGTAATTTTTGCCCCAGCTGTATACCTCCGGCCACAACTGGCGCTCCAGGGTGAACTTCACATCGTCGGCAACCATCTCGCGGCCATTGTGAAAGAGGACTCCCTGGCGCAGCGGAATCGTATAAACCAAGCCATCTTCGCTAATCTCCGGCAGGTCGGCTGCCAGATCCGGATAGAAGTTGCCATCCTTATCATAAAAATAGAGCAGGTTGTAGAGTATCATGCCTGCGCTCCACCAATCCTCGCTGCTTTCAGCGCCCGGCGGGTCGAGGGTGCGGAAGTCGCCCTGGCCGGTGAGCCGGTAGATCCCGCCGCGCTGCGGTTCGCCTGGCGCAGCATCCGCCGCCGGTGCACTGCCCGTGTCGGGTGCATCGGACGACGTTC
>CAZZNG010000116.1:0-15904 GCA_964655505.1 uncultured Litorilinea sp.
GGACAAACTCGATGACGGGACGACCGAAACCGGCGCGTCGACCGATGTGTTGACGGCCTACCGTACGATCCACGAAGCCGGTGGCTTGGTCATCGCCGCGCACGCCAACAGCACCCACGGCGTGGCGATGCGCAACTTCCCCTTTGGTGGACAGACGAAGATCGCCTATACCCAAGACGCGTACCTCGACGCGCTCGAAGTGACCGATCTGGATCGGGGCAACCGCTCGACCGCACGCTTTTTCAATGGGTCCAAGGCGGAATACCCGCGGCGTATGCACTGTTTTCACGGCAGCGATGCCCACCGCATCACCGCGGACCCCAAGAACCCCAAGCGGTTGGGGATTGGCGACCGTGCCAGCGAATTTTTGTTGGAAGATGCGACGTTTGAGGCGCTGGCCGCGCTGCTGCGCAGCAAGCAGTTTGACCGCACCCGCCCTTACCGGCCCAAGGATCAGCCGTTTGATTCGCTGGCCGCGGCGCGCGAAGAAGGGCCAAGCCTGTTGCAGAGCTTCCACGAATCAGCCGCACAGCGCAGCGGCAAACTGACCGCGATCTTGAACGACGTGTGCGCCTTTGCCAACACAGCCGGCGGAACCATCTATGTCGGCGCAAGCCCGCGCAGGGCCACCCCGCGCGGCCTCGCCAAGCCCCAAGAAGTGCAGGAGCAGATCTTGTCGGGCTTGGATGAGCGCATGACGCCGCCGCTGGAAGTCCGCTGTGACATCATCCAGAGCCAGGGTGCAAAGGTGCTGCGTATCCAAGTGCCCAAAGGCCCGGATCGCCCCTACTGCTTGGACGATTACAAGTATTATGTGCGCGACGAAGCCGAGACGACGCTGGCTGTGCGTGATGAGTTGATCGCGCTGGTGCAAGAGGCGCTTGGCAGCAGTTCGCGTTCGGGCCAGGCTGAACGCAGCAACGGACGCGGCGGCGCATCCAGCCGCAATGGGCGCGGTCATCGCAGCAGCCGGGGCGGATCACGCAGCAGCGCCGCGGCATCGACCAACGGCGCAGCCCCGCAGTCTCAAAACGGCCAAACCCTGGTCGCGCCCAAGGTGGGCGTCAGCGCCGACGATGCGTTTTACCTGCCGCAAATCGGCGTCGAGATTGTGGCGTCTGAGGAGCGCAACGGCAACCGCTTTCACAGCATCCGCGACCTGCGCAACGGCCATGTGATCCACAACGTCACACGCAAAGGCGCGCGCAAGCTCTGGAGCTATGCCATCGCCCAGCACGAGGACAGCCCGGTAAGCAAAGAGGGCGTGCAGTGGAAGGGCGACATCGGCGTCGTTCACGCCGAGAAGCGCGCGGGCAAGGTGCGCTATGACCTGGCGTTGCGTGAGAACGGCGAGATCCGGGTCTTTTACGGCGTGACAGAGGACGGCATGGAAGGCCGCTGGGCCGCGTTCGTCGAGGAGTAGTTCGCCCGCAGCACCAGAACGGGCAGCATCAGCATTGTACTGCTCAATGATCGTAGAGGCCAGGGAAGCGCTTCCCTGGCCTTGTTTTTGGCTGTCGTTTATCTTCCTGGCTGCTATCTTCCTGGATGCCCGAACTGCGTGGCGGCTTTAACAAACAATGCGCCTCACCCGGTGAACTGCTGCCAGTAGATCAACACGACCACGGTCAGCGCCCACAGCGCGCTGTTGATCAACAGCGGACGGTCTTTGACCAGCAGTTCATCGGGCGCGCCGCCCAGCTTGCGCACATGAATGAGATAGAGATAGCGGGCGACGAAGTAAAAGACAAAGGGCACGGTCAGCAACATGCGCCACCCCGCCAGCGCGGTCTGCGCCTCGAAGGTGTAGAGCGTGTACGCCACCAGCGTACTGGTCGTCACCAAGCCGATCAACTGGTCGAGAAAAGGCAGCGTGTAGTGGTTGAGGCTGGCGCGGTGATTCCCGGCGTCGCCCGCCAATAGGACAAGTTCATGGCGGCGCTTGCCAAAGCCCAGGAAGAGCGCAAGCAGCGTCACACAGACATAGAGCCAGGGGCTGAAGTTGGCGACCTGCACCACCAAGACGCCCGCCACGACGCGCAGCAGAAAGCCGACCGAGAGCACCATCACGTCGACGATGACTACGTTTTTGAGGAAGAAGCTGTAGGCGATGTTTTGGGCCAGGTAGATCGCGGTCACCAAGCCGGCCCACGGGTTGACCCAGATCGTACCGGCCAAGCCCACCACTGCCAGCACAAACGCGGTCACAGCGGCAACCGCGGGCGAGAGTTCACCGCTGGGCAGCGCGCGCTGTTGCTTGGTCGGGTGCATCCGGTCTTTTTCAATGTCCACCAGATCGTTCATCAGGTAGACGGCGCTGGAGACCAGACAAAAACAGAGTGCGACCAGTGTGGTCAACGCCAGGGGAACGGGTTCAAAGAGCTTTCCGTCAAAGACAAGCCCGGCATAGACGATGACATTCTTGGTCCACTGGTTGAGGCGCATCGAGCGCAGCAGCCCGCGAACCGTCGAAACGAATGTGGGGGATGTGGCAGCGTGTGTCGTCATGGCGCTATCATACCCGCACGCAAGAGCGTCGGCAAACCTACGGATAGCAACAAATAAGCAAAACAAACAAGCAAACAATAGATGAGCAAGAGCGAATCACCCCAACCAGAATCCACTGAACAAGAACAGGCAAAAGCGGCCCATCGACAGCGGCCCGCGCCCAAGGGCAAACAGCGGCTGGATCTCCTGCTGGTCGAACGCGACTTGGTCGAAAGCCGGGAGCAGGCGCGGCGCTTGATCATGGCGGGCGAAGTGTTGGTAAACGAGCAGGTGAGCGACAAGCCGGGACGCACCGTTCCCGTCGACGCGGCCATCCGCGTGCGCACGCCCATGCCCTATGTCAGCCGCGGCGGGCAGAAGTTGGCCGCGGCCTTGGCCGCCTTCGATCTGCCGCTGGCCGATGCGGTGGCGTTGGATGTGGGCGCAAGCACCGGCGGCTTCACCGACTGCCTCTTGCAAGCGGGGGTTGCGCGCGTCTACGCGGTCGATGTGGGCTATGGGCAGTTGGCGTGGAAGCTGCGCAGCGATCCGCGCGTCGTCGCGCTGGAACGCACCAACATTCGCCACCTAGAGCAACTGCCCGATGGGGTCTTGGCCGACATCGCGGTGATCGACGCCAGCTTTATCAGCCTGGAACTGGTGCTGCCTGCCACGCTGCGCCTGGTCCAGCCCAACGCGCACATTGTGGCGCTGATCAAGCCCCAATTCGAGGCAGGCCAGGCGGATGTGGGCAAAGGTGGCGTCGTGCGCGACGCGCGTGTGCATCGGCGTGTGCTGCGTGCGACTTGTGAACTGGCCGCGGCGCAAGGGCTTCACGTCGCGGGGTTGATCCCGTCTCCCCTGCTCGGCCCCGCGGGCAATGTCGAATTTCTGATCTGGCTGCGCCGCACCGGAACTGCTGTGCCCGATCTGGATGCGCTGATCGAGCAAGCGCTGGCGCATGTGCCCCGCGCCTAGCGCATCCCCGCCCGGCTCTCCCCCCCCATAACTTGATTTCCCCCTTACATAGGGCTATCATGCGCCATGCTTCGGGCATCAAAGGTTTCGGCCCGATCACCCGCCTACTGACAAGGAAGCATCATGGCCCAAGGCGAATTTGTTGTTCAGCACACCTGGCAGCAGACCGATCTACGCAGCCCTGTACGCTGGATCGTCTCGCACCTCAAACGCAGCCCCTGGCTCATTACTGGCATTCTCCTGGGCGCGGTTGGCAATGCAGCCCTGGCCGCGGCCATTCCCCTGTTCACAGGCTATGCCTTTGACCAGCTAACAGGCCCCGCGCCCAGCCTGCGCGCCCTGCTGTTGGCCGTTTTGGCGCTGCTTGGGACGCAGCTTCTACGCTTCGCCGCGCAGATGATGCGCAACTTCGGCAGTGAAGTGTTGGGCCAGCGGCTCGAACGCGATGCGCGCGAAGAACTCTATGCGTCGCTGCTGGGCAAGAGCATGGCCTTTCACGATCTACGCCCCACCGGCGAAGTGATGGCGCGCGCCACCAACGATGTACACGAACTGGCGCTGATGATCGCGCCGGGGCTGAATTTGGTGTTTGGTTCGGCCAACTTCCTGATCATGCCCCTCATCGCTTCGCCCGGCATCCACCCGATGCTCATTTTGACGCCCTTGGGCTTTGGCATTGGCTATGCCATTGCAATGGTCTTCTACCTGCGCGATCTGGCTCCCGCCACCGAAGCGGTACGCACCCGCTTCGGTCAGATGAACGCGGTGCTCAATGAGTCGGTGGACGGCATCGAAACCATCAAGGGCGCGGCACAGGAGGAAAGCGAACGCGAGCGCTTCATCCGCGCGGCCACCGATGTGCGCGACGCTTTTGTCAACCAAGGGCGCATCGAAGCGCGCTTCTTGCCCCTGCTCCTGCTAGGGATCGCGTCAGGTCTGGGCTTCTGGCATGCGCTGACGCTCTTTCAACAGGGCGAGATCAGCGTGGGCGATATTGTGGCCTATATGGGGCTGCTCTCGCTCTTCTCATTCCCCACTTTCACATCGCTCTTCGCCTATTCTCAAGTTTCTTCCGGCCTTGCCAGTTCGCGCCGTGTCCTGGAGTTGATCCGCGCCAAGAGCGACCTCGACGAGAACCGCGGCGGCTATCAGGGGAAAATGCAGGGCGACATTTGCTTCGACAATGTGACTTTTTACTACAGCATAGAGGACGAAGCGAAGGAGCAAGCAGAGGGCATCGCCAGCCAGCCCGCGCTAGAGGAGGTGAGCTTCTCCATTGAGGCAGGCAAGACGCTGGCGCTGGTGGGCCAGACCGGCGCGGGCAAAAGCACCATTGCCAAGCTCATCAACCGCATCTACGATGTGCAGGCGGGCCGCGTCTTGGTCGACGGGCGCGACGTGCGCGAATGGAACCTGGCCGCGCTGCGCGAGCAGATCTCGATCATCGAGCAGGACATCTTCCTCTACAGCCGCACCCTGGCCGAAAATATCGCCTTTGGCAAGCCCGACGCCACCCAGGAGGAGATCGAGGCCGCGGCGCGCTCGGCCCAAGCCCACGACTTCATTATGACCTTTCCCGAAGGGTATGAGACGGTTGTCGGGGAACGCGGGGTGACGCTTTCCGGCGGGCAGCGCCAACGCATCGCCCTCGCGCGCGCCTTCCTCACCGACCCGGCTATCTTGATCCTGGATGATTCGACCAGCGCCATTGACAGCGCCACCGAAGACAAGATCCAGCGCGCCATCGAAGCGGCAACGCGCGGGCGCACGACCATTCTGATCACCCACCGTCTGTCACAGATCCGCTGGGCCGACAAGATCGTCGTCTTGCGCCGCGGGCGCGTGGCAGCCGTGGGCACGCATGAAGAGTTGTTGCAGCGTTCCCAGGCCTATCGCGACATCTTCGCGCGGCTGTAGACCGGCCCAGCAGATCACTCACTGTAACCTTCCCGTAAGCTGTGAACGTCCAGGCAGATTTATATTGGGCGCGGATTCAATAGCGGTGGGCGAGGTCGATCTGCTGGCGCAGTTCGCGGCGGGCCACGGCTAGGTTCTCTTTGGCGCGGAAAAAAGCGGCTTCGGTTAGACCGAGTTCATTGGTTTGCAGCAGATGCTCCAGCGCCTCCACCACACGCAGCACCTTGGCTTCGATCAGTTCGATGGTTGTGCCATAGAGCCGTTCGGGCACGAAGTACAGAAGGATCAAGCTGAGGAAATAGCCATAGGTGATGGCAGACGCCAGCACCCGTTCCACGCGCCCCGGCAGGGCCAACATGAGGATCAAGCCGATGACCGCGCCCAAGACCATCACCTGCCAGCGTGCAATGGGGCGCGCCCCCTCCAGCGTTGCCAAAGGGCGCGCCAGCCGGTCGTAGTTCTTTAATTCCGCCAGCCAAGCGTTGAATTGGTGACAGTGTTTGAGGCTGACGCGAGTTTGGTCGTGGGTTGCCAGTTCAAGGGCATAGGTATGGCAGCGCTCGGCCAGTTCGTAGAACGCTTTGCGCGTTAAGGGCGTCTGCCCCTGTGGTGGGGTTTGGCGGGATTTGCGGAGCGAATTGAGAAACGAGGGTGGCTGCACAATCAGTCCATTCCAGCAAATTAGACCGGCCAGCGCCAGCCGGAACAGAAAGCGGCACAGCACTGGGCAGCGGCGGATGTACGCAACAGCGTAGCGCAACCAACAACTCGATTAGGCCAAACAGCGGTGACCAAACAGCGGTACATGCCCGGCTATAGAAGCCGGTCCGTTTTCGTGCCCGGCTATAGAAGCCGGTCCGTTTTCATGCCCGGCTATAGGAGCCGGTCGATGACCAGCGCGCCGCAGAGAAGCGCCGCCGACAAGAACGCGGTCTGTGCGCCTGTGCGATAGACCAGCCACGACACGTCTTGCGTTACATTCTCGCGATCAATGCGCGCGAAAATGCCCAGTCCCATGGGCAGCGCGGCCAAGCCCAGCAGCCCCAACAGGGGCAGTTTGGTCAGCGTGACCATCAGCAGCAGCACCACGTTGGCGGCAATGGTCAGCAGCGCGCTGATGTCCAACGCGCGCGCAGGGCCAAGCGATACGGCAAGGGTGCGCTTGTGGATCAGCCAATCGCGGCGGTAGTGGGCCGCGTTAAAATTGAAGGCAAGCAGCATGGAATACAAGCCATAGGCCGCACCCGCCCACACCGGCAGCCACGAAATCGTCTGCGCCTGGACGTAGTAGCCAGTCAGCGCGGGCAGCAGTCCCAAGCCCACCCCAATCGACAGGTCGCTGATGCCCCATCCGCGGTGGCCGTAGCGCACCGGCAGCAGGATCATGCCCCAGACGACGAGGAAGCTCAACCCACTGAAGAACAGAACCGGCCACCCAGAAAGCAGCGCCAGCCAAAGGCTGCACAACATGGCAATTGCCAGCAGAATCCGACCGCTGTCGCGCACCGTATTCGGCTTGAGCACGCGCTGCACAATGAGCGCGTAGCCGGTGGGCGGCAACGTGTCCGGCGTGCGCGCCACGCTGCGCAGACTGAGCCGGTAGTCATGATAGTCCCACAGGGCAACCAGCCCCCAGACGGTGGCCGCCATGCCTACCAGCGACAGCACCAAGCCCCATCCGTTTAACTGCCCAGACTGCCACCAGCCCAATATAGCCCCGACCACCAACGGCGCAAGCAGGGCCGGGGTCGCTTCGGCGCGCGCCAAAATAAGCAGCACATGCAGGGCTGAACGAGGCGGACGGGCTTTTTCAACCTGGCGCTCCGCCTTGTCCTTGCTTGAACGCTGATGCAGCGGATGTGTGGCGCGAAATTCCCGTTCGGTTAAATGCACAAAGACCTTCTCAAAAAACGTGGATCAATCGTCGGAAGTGTGTTTACAGGTACAAATTAGCATCTATTGTAACATCAGGTGGTACAAGCGTCAACGGATATGTCAACTTTTCAAGTGCAATTGTACACCGGCTCGATTGCTGTGCGCTGTATCAAGGCGCGGGCGCAACTCGCCACACCTCGAAAAGCGGTGTGCCGTCCCGCTGTCGAAAGACCTCCACCTGAGTCGCTTCTCTCCCTGCGGCCTGCGCCAGGGTCAGAAACACCTCGCGCCGCCCATGAAAGACTGTTTGCTCTGGCGCGTGCAGCAAATAGACGTTGTCCGGGTTGGCGAGAAAGGGCATCAGCCGCGCCTCGAACGCCCCATCGGGCGCGGCGGGTGACTCGTAGCCGAAGATCTCGATGGGCCGCACCGTGTTGGCGCTCAGAAAACGCACCGGCGCATCCATGCCCCAATCCAGCGCAATCGGCGCGCCATAGCCGTTATAGCGTAGATGGTACGCCAGGTGATAGGTCGCGTCGCTGTGGTCGGCCAGCCCCCCGCTTTGAGCCAGCGCTTGATGATAACGCAGCGACGCGTTCAGGTCGCCCGCCACCCATACCAAGACAAGCGCGATCCCCCCTGCCACGGCAAGCCTCCCGCCCCAGGCCGCGGCCCCGCTTGCCAGCCCCAGCGCCACCGCGCCCACTAGAAAGGGCAGCAGCAGCGCATAATGGGTAATGAACAGATCGCTGATGGTGAAGAGACTGAGCAGCACCGCGGCCCCAATCAGCAGCAGCGGCTGTGCCATACGCCGCGGCGCGGCCCACACCCCCGCGCCGATTGCGCCGAGTGCCAGCCACAGCGCCGCGGGGTTGGCGTAAAGCCCCCCTAGATACCAAAGGTGATCCCCGCGCAACGTCTGGCGCAACTGGGTCAAGCGTACAGGCAGATTGCGCCAAACAGCCAGGTTATCGACCCCGTAGTAGCTCTCCCCCGCATTGCCTGCCAGCGCGGCCCACGTCCCGCCCGTCTGCCAGTTGAAGAGCAGGATGGGCAGCAGCGGCACACACAAGGCCAGCAGCGCCGCGCCCGCAAGCTGCCAGGTCAGCCGCGGCCCGTTGCGCCGTGCGATCCAACAGAGTGCCAGCCAGAGCAGCCACGGGCCAATGACCCACACAGCCAACAGCTTGGCGTAGAGCGCCAGCCCCGCGGCCAACATGGCCCCGATCAGCGCGGTCGGGCGGCCATGCGCCAGCCAGCGCGCCCCTTGCCACACAGCCAGCAGGCAGAAGGGCTGCATCAAATTGGTGACGAAGATGCCCTGGCGGCTCCAAAAGACAAAGCTGGGCGAGGCGGCCAAGAGCCAAGCCGCGGCCACGCCGCCCCACGTCAACCATACGGTTGCGCCGCGCGGCTGCGCCTGCTCCCGCCGCGGCTGTGAATTCAGAGGTGGCGTCTGCCCAGGGTCTGTCTGCCAGGCAGACACCAGCAGCGCGGTCAGCACCAGCGCGGCCAACCCTGTCAACACGCTCAGGGCGCGCAAATTGGGCACGCCGATGCCGCTCCACGCGAGAAACGGCAGCGCCAAGTAGACATTGAGCGCGCCGATATAGTCTTGCACCATCAAGGGAAAGCGGCGGCCCGCCACCTTCAGCGCGGCGTCGCGGAACGGCGTGGTCGGGCTGCCGGTCAGCAGTTCGACCGCGTTGACACCGGCCTCTTTGGCTTCGTCATAGTGGATGCCCGGCAAGCCCAACTGTGCGCCCGCCAGGAGTAAATACAAAACACAGGCTGCACCCAGTGCGACGGCTTTCCACGACGTTGGGGTGGGTCCTGTCGCCTGCCGCCCCATGGCTTGTCGCCATGCCGGTGCAATGCCTGTGTCTTGATTGTGCGCTTCGTTTGTCACGCCCGCAACTTACTGGATACTTACTGGGCGACGAGATAGACTTCGCTCACCATGCTCTGATAGTTCCAACCGCTGGCATAGATGCGGATGCTGTTGATGCGCGCCGGGCGCGTATCGCGCAGTTCGTCCATCAGATTGGGCGATTCATAGGTATACCAGATATACGGCGGAATCTTCTCGCCATTAATGATCTGCCAGTTTTCATCCTCTGGGTCACGGTAGTAAAAGCCGTGGCCCCAGGTCAATTCCTTGCCGTAAATGTCCGTGTAGGTGACCTCAACGCGCAGTGGATACTCGGTGCTGAGATAGCCCGCGCCCGACAAGCTCTGGTACAGCAGCTTCACATCGAGCCGCAGCGACAGCGAGTCGTAGACGTTCACATCTCGCTCGACCTGCTGCGTGATGCCGACCTCGTTCCAGACATTTTCCTCTCCCTGGCGGCTGAAGTGGGCCACCCAACGCCCTTCGCGCTCGACAATGCGAACGCTGCCAGGGATCACATTCTTGGCCTGGGTATAGCTCTGCCACGTGTCCAGCATTGGCTCGGAAAAGTCGCCGTTGCGCAAGAGGTTCTGCTCCGCCGGGACTGGCTCAGGCAGCACAGAGGATTCGGTCATCCAGGCACGCAGCCCCGACCCGATCCGCACCGGATCATCCTCTGCATGGTGCAAAATCGCTTGGCCGCCGCGCACGGTCACATCAGTCTGCTGCGCATCGACGGATACCTGATAGCTGCCCGCGGCCAATTCGATGCGCCCGTGTGGCGTCTCGACTTCCACATGCAGCGGTCGTCCCTCACCACTGTTGGAGAAGATACGCGCCTGTCCCTGAAGCAGCTTCAACTGGACTTGGTACGGTTCGGGGCTGCGCGCAAACAAGGGCCGGCGGATGCGCGCCACCTCCAGTGTGGTTCCGGCGTAGAACTGCACACTGCCCATGATCGCTTCTTGGTCCTCGCTGCCCCGAAAGGCCAGCGCGCCTTGGGTCGAATCTTCCCCGGCAACAATGCGATATCCTTCGGCAATGCCGTCCTTGACGCTGGTCACAGCCATTGGTTCGCCATTGGGTGACGAATAGACCGACAGCGTGCCCAATGTCGATTCGAGCCGCGCCTCTTCGGCCACGGTCGCATAGCGGATGGCATAGCGCACGCCCAGCGGAATGGTGATGGCGAGAATAACAAAGATCGCAAAGCTGACCAGGATGACAAACCAGGCCAGCCGTTCAGGGTTGGCGCGCCAGCGGGCCGGGCGCTCATCCGCCAGCGTGCCTAAGCCGGTATTCAACTGATGATCTTGGCGGGTCAGGCTCGATATCTCTGTACTCATGCCCATTCTCCAAAGATCCTACGGTACGCGATTGCTTCCCCCATTCGTCCCCCACCCGGTGCGCCCATCATCATCCGAGCCGCCTGTGCTGCCCTCATCCATGCTACCGTCATCCGTGGAATCAGCGCGGTCTGTCTCCGCTTTCCGGTCGCGCGCCGCTTCTTGAATCAACGGCGTCAATCGGTCCAGCCAGGTGCGTGCATCGCGGTCATTGGGGTCGACCTCCAGCGCGCGCTGGAAAAAGGCCGCGGCGCGCACCAGTTCGCCGCGTTCCTTGTAGATCAGCCCCAAATGATAGTGGGCATTGGGAGTTTCCGAATTGGCTTGCAGCGCCTTCTGATAGGCGTTGATGGCGCGTTCTTGCTGGCGCGGCCCGGCTGTCTCCAGCCGCCCCAACTGGGCCGCGCCCAGGTTCATCCAGAGCATCGCATTCTTGGGATGGATTTTGACTGCTTTTTCCAGCAGTTTGACCGCCCTATCCCATTTGCGTTGGAGGATATACGCGCCGCTCAGGTTGATCAGCACATCCGGGTCGTCCGGCGCTTGTTCATAGAGCGGCGTGAGCTTGTCGACTGCCTCGCCGGGTCGATTCTGTGTCAGAAAACGGGCGCTCTCGTTCAGCGCCTGTCGAAATTCCAAATTTTGTTCACGCTTGGTCATGATAACATCCTTCACACGGCGCAACCGCGCGCCGCCACTCCACCATACCACATCATAACAACAACCCCAGCACAACCGACAGCGTGATCATGCTTAGCAGCGTCGATACAAAGATCACCGTGGCGACCAGTTGAGGGGCTGCGTCAAACTCGGTCGCCAGCACCGCGCTCATGACCGCAGTGGGCATGGATGCCTGCAAAATCACCACATCGCGTTCGACGCCGGTGATGGAAAAGAGCAGACAAAGCCCGGCAGCCAAAATCGGCCCGCCGATCAGGCGCACAAACGTGCTGCGCCAGATCACGGCTTGGCCCTGGCGCAGCGGCGCGGAGCGCAACTGTATGCCCAACAGCACCAACATGCCCGGAATGGCCGCATTCGCCAGCAGATCGACTGCGCGGTAGAGCGTCACGGGCACGGCTACGCCGGTCTGATTCAAAAGCAGCCCCAGAAATGCGGCATAGAGCATGGGCACTTGCAGGCTCTTGAGCAGCGCCTTGCCGATGGACGCTTTGCCCGCCGACGCCACCGCAACGCCCACGGTGTTGCTGAGAAACGAAGTGACCACATAATAGAGCGTGCCCAGCGCCAGGCCAATGTCGCCAAAGGCAAAGTAGGAGATGGGAATCCCCATATTGCCGTTGTTGCTCACCGCGCTGGTCAAGATGATCGCCACTCGCTCGCGGCGCGCCTGATCAAAGCCGACCAGCCAACCGGCCGCGCCGGTAACCGCCACCACGGTAGCCGCCACCTGCGCCACATTGAGCAGGGCCGACATCTCAACCTCCATCGAATAGAGGCTGCGAAAGACCAGCGAGGGGGTCGCCAAATAGAAAAGCAGCCGCCCGAGCGACCGCCCATCCATCGACATGCGCCAGGCGAGCCAATAGCCCGCCCCAGCAATGAGAAAGACGGGCAAAACCGTCTCGACAAAAATCGGCAGCAGCGTCTGCAACAAATCCATGAGCGGGCGTCGTCAGCTAGTCACGAAAGCGTGAGATGGTCAGGCCGCGGGCCCGGTAGGTTGCTGATAGGTTTCATCCACCCGCGCGACGTTGTCCGCGGGTTCATCCTCAAGCCCCACATTGTGAAAGACTTCATACTGGTCGAGCGTTGGGGCGAAGAACTCGACCACATATTCGTTGGGCACGCCCATCGGCTGGCTGATCTCGTCGAGCAGCGCATAGATGAACTCTTGGCGCTGCTCGCGTCGAAGCTGGCGCGTCGTTTCATCCCACAACAAGATAGTGCCATAGACGCCTTCGCCGGTATAGTGCAGATCCAGCTTGCCGATTGTCAGCGGCAGTTGGTCCTCGGCGTCGACCTGATCCAGATCGAACAAGGCATACTGTTCGGAACTACTTGTGCGGACAAGCCGCTTCAG
Source organism: uncultured Litorilinea sp. (assembly GCA_964655505.1). Taxonomy (GTDB): domain Bacteria; phylum Chloroflexota; class Anaerolineae; order Caldilineales; family Caldilineaceae; genus QEUY01. The sequence continues at coordinate 12,539 of CAZZNG010000116.1, forward strand.
CTTGAGATTCACGCCACCTTACTCGTCTACGTCCACTACTCGTCGTCATATTCGCCCAGGTCGCGGTCGTCAAAATCATCCCAGCGGTCAAATGGGTCGTTGTCCCACTCGTCTTCGTCGTCCAAACTCTCTTCGAAGAGCGCAGCGCCCTCTGGGTCGGCGAAGAACTCCATCTCCTCCAATGCCTCTTCCGCCGCGGCGGTCTCTTGGGGATTTTCCCCCAGGAGCACCGCTTCCAGGGCGTCGCGCGCATCGCGCCCCCCGATGCGGCCCAGGGCGAAGATGGCGGCCAGCCGCACACGCTCGACCTGATCGCTCAACAGCGTGATCAACTCCTCGACCGCGCTGCGCGCTTCCAACTCACCGCACGCAAACGCGGCTTCGGCGCGCATGGCCGCGCTCGGGTTGCGTAGCTCTGCCCGCACCAGACCGCGCCAGCGCACATCCGCGCTGCGCCCCATGGCAAACAGCGCGCTGATGCGCATGGCTTCTTCGCTGTCATAGTAGGCATCTTCGATCAACTGGCGCACGCCGACCTCGCCCGAATAGGCAATGCTTTCCAGCGCACGGCGGCGCACCTCCAGCGGCTCGCTCTCGTCATGCAAGACGCCGAGCAGCGCCTCTTCGGCGCGCATTGCCAGCGCCCCGTCCAATTCCTCCAACTCACCGGCCAGCACATAGGCAGCCAGCCCTGTGGCCGCGGCGGCGCGCACCGCAGTGGACGGGTCGTTGTGCAGCAGCGCAATGAACGAACCGATCAGATCGGTAGCCTCGTCCTCCCACAGACCGCGCACAGCCAGCGCGCGCACCTCTGCTTCGCTGTCGTGCATGGCGACGCGCAGGAATTGAGCCAGTTGCAGATCGAGATCCTCGTCGGCCAGGCGCACCAATTGCTCCACGACGCGCAGCCGGCGTGACGGCGGAACCAGCGCCCACCGATCGCGCACCAACTCGGCCTGTTGGCGCGTAAGATCAGAGAGCGCCATCAAATCCGGCAGCGACGGTTCGCCCTCTTCCTTGATCAAGTTATTCAGCAGTTCATCAACAGAGACAGCCCGACTGCCGGACGCGCCGCCCGCGGCCCAATCTTCCAGCTCTTCCAGGTCGGCAAAATCGTCGCTGGCTAGATCCACAACCTCGAACTCATCGCCCATTGTTTCGGCGATGCGCCCCAGGTCATAATGGCCGCGCAGGCTTCCTAGATCAGACGAATCATCGTCTAGCAAATCATCGTCTTCGATCTCGTCGAGTCCGTCCTCAAACTCATCAAATTCGTCGTCGAATTGATCTCGATCATCCGCGCCTTGGAACGGTTCGCGCCGCCCTTCGTCTGCAGACGGCAGACCTTCTTCACGCGCACGTCGATTGTTTTTGTGATTGTTTTTGTTGTGGTTGTTTCTTCCACGTCGATACTTTGGCATATGGTTGAGCAGCCTCTTGAAATGTGAGGCGCATACAGTCTAGTTCTTTCACTAATTCCAGCTAAATCCACGCTCGACACTGGGCAAGCTCACCGGGTGCAGCGTCCCCTCGACTTCCTCCACGACCTCGACCCACCAGCGCCACTGGCGGCCCTGGGCTTGCGGCGCAAGGCCACACAAGGAAGCATCCAACTCCCAAGAAGTCATGGTCGCCGGGCGAGGCTGGGCCAACACCCATGTGATCTGGTCGCTGCCGTCGGGGGCTTGCCCGCTGACAAAGCCCAGGTGCACCAGGAATTTATCCGTGTCGCGCATCTGGCGCACGCTTTGCCAGCGCAGGCTGGTCGGCTGGCTGCAGCGCAATTCGGCTCCGTCTTGCGGGCCAAGCAACACCGGCGCATCAAGCCGCAGCGCCACCTCGGTTGTCGCCGCTGGCGCGGCTGTGGCTGTAGCGGCCAACGGCGTTGGCGTCAAGACGGCTGTCGCTGTCGGCTCTGCCGTTGGCGTGGCGGTTTCTGAACCGTCTTCCTCGTTCGGTGTCGAAGCGGGAATCGTCAACAAACGACCAGGCTGGAGCGACGCGGCATCCCGTTCGCTCAAATTGTTGGCCGCCATCAGCGCCTCCACCGTCACCCCTTGCTGCACGGCAATGCTCACCAGCGTATCGCCCGAACGCACCTGATAATATTGAACGTTCGGCGTGGGCACTTCCACAGTGTCTGTGTCTGTGCTGGCGTCTGTGTCTGGCGTAGGCACAGGGATGATCAGCAGCCGTCCCGGCTGCAGCGAACCCACTTGGCGCGCGCTAATGTTATTGACATCCATCAAGGCTTCCACGGTCACGCCGAAGCGCGTCGCAATGCGCACCAGCGTATCCCCGGTCTCGATCTGATAGACAACAGGCGTCGGCGTGGCATTCGGTGTAGCCGTTGGCGCGGGCAATGGTTCGGATGGAGCAGACGCTGGCACGCCTGCCGCCTGTGCCACACTCGCAACTGCCGCTTCGCCGCCTTGCTCTGTGTTTTGCTCTGTTGTCGATGCAGCCGCGGCGGACGCGTTGTCGGATTCTCGCTCGGCTGGATCGTTTTGCGCGCCGCCCAACGTGGCGGCTAGCCCCTGCGCAGGCGGCGTGCTTGCTATCGGTGTCCAGGTTGCCGTAAACGCTGGTTCCGATGTGCTTGTGGCAGACAAACGCGTGGCAGTCGGCTCGCTCGTCGCAGTCGGCTCCACCGCAGCCATCTCAACCGGCATGGCGGTTGGCGGCATCAGGGTTGGCGCTGCCGTAGCGGTCGCCACTGGCTCGTCACTGAATCTTGCGCCGCCGATACCGAGTGATGCAGGCGGCAGCGTCGGCGTTGCGCCCGCATTGGGCACAGGTTCGGCCAGCGCCGCCGCGAGGGCTTGACCGTCAGCCGGTTCGCTGTCCAGCGTCGGCGTGATGGCCGCCAGCGCGACACTGGAGACATCTACCACCGAGCCATCGGTCTCTGCAACATCCGTCTCGTCGGTATCGTCTGTCGCCAGGTCACCCGCCATCGGTTCAGCAGACGCTGCATCCTCCACGACAGGCGTCATCACAATCACGATTTCCGGCTCGATGCGCTCGCTGATATCGCTTACCAGCGCGACACCGCTGGGAAAATGGGTGCGTGCCCAGCTAAACGGATTCACGCGCTCCCATTGACTGCTGATCACGACAAAGAAGAGCGCCACCATCAACACCGGCACGCCCCACGTCAAGATACGTGGCGGCGCCTCGCGCAGTTCACGCCCACAGCCGGGACACACGACAAGTTCCGACGATGCCCGCTGCGCACAGTGTCTGCATTTGATGAGCCGCGGGGTGCGGCGCAATTCTTCGCCACAGGCAGTGCAGACCGCATCATGCGTGTGGCCCACAGCACCACACGCGGGACAGCGCATGATGCCAATTGAGCGTACACCA
>CAZZNG010000117.1:0-15786 GCA_964655505.1 uncultured Litorilinea sp.
GAGAAAACGTGCTTGAGCACGTTTCCCATCGCTAGGCGCAGGCTTGAGCCTGCGCTGCAAACCGGATACCCCCATTAATTCTTTAACCTTCATCCTTGCTCGATCTCACAAGTTTCTAGTCTATCTACCTCTGGAGAAGTTGTTGGATAACATGCGAGATGAAGCAATCCAGCGCCCCGGAAGACCTTATCGCGCAAACTGACTAACTAGGCTCAGTGCGAGCCATTTCGTGCATGAAGGCGATGCTGGTGCGGATGCCTTTGTAGAAATTGGGCAGATGCAGCTTTTCGTTGGGCGCGTGCAGGTTGTCGTCGGGCAGGCCAAAGCCCATGAGGACGATGGGCGCGTTCAGCGTTTCGTGAAAGACGCTCACGACGGGGATGCCGCCCCCTTCAAGCGTGTAGACCGGCTCATTGCCAAACTCTTGGGTATAGGCACGGGCCGCGGCTTGGATCGGCGGCGAGTCAAACTCGGTCAAGAATGCTTTGGCCCCGCGCCCGCCGCGCACATCCACCCGCACGGTTTGGGGCGCAATTTGTTGGATGTAGCGCGTCACCAACTCGCCGATGCGCTCCGGGTCTTGGTAGGGGACGAGACGGCAGCTAATCTTGGCGTGGGCCTGGCTGGGAATGACTGTCTTGAAGCCTTCGCCGGTATAGCCGCCCCACATACCGTTGATTTCCAGCGTTGGGCGCGCGCCCTTGCGCTCGATCACGGTATACTCCGGCTCGCCATAGAGCATGGGCGCGCCGCTCTCGCGCAGCATGTCGGCTTCACCGTAGGGCACTTGGCGCAGCGCGGCCCGTTCTTCCTCCGAAAGCACGCGCACATCGTCATAGAAGCCGGGGACAGTAATCCGCCCAACGTCGTCGTGCAAGGCGGCTAAGATTTCGGCCAGGGCTTGATTGGGGTTGTGGATCGCGCCGCCATAGCTGCCGCTGTGCAGATCAGAGGTTGGCCCTGTGACGGTGATCTCGGCTGTCCACATGCCGCGCAGTCCATAGAGAATAGCGGGGCGGTCGGGCGCTTCGATGTGCGTATCCGACACCAACACCGCGTCCGCGGCCAATTTCTCCGGGTGTTCGCGCACATAACGCATGATCGCGCCGCTGCCCGATTCTTCCTCCCCTTCGATCAACAGCTTGACGTTGACCGGCAGGCGACCTTGCGTCTGCAAAATCGCTTCAATCGCCTTGATGTGGATAAAGGTCTGGCCTTTGTCATCCGACGCCCCGCGCGCGTAGAGATTGTTGTCGCGGATGGTGGGTTCAAAGGGCGGCGTCAACCACTGTTCAAGCGGGTCCACTGGCTGGACATCAAAGTGGCCGTAGATCAGCACTGTCGGGCGGTCGGCTCCTGCATGGAGCCAATCGGCGTAGACCATGGGCTGAGTTGCGGTCTCGATCAATTCAACATTGTCCAGGCCGAGGCCGCGCAGGTGGTCGACCAGCCAGGTTGCCGCTGCCAGTACGTCGACCTTGTGGGTGGGAATTGTGCTGATGCTGGGGATCTTGAGCCAGGCGATCAACTCGTCAAGCTGGCGCGGCGCATGTTGGTGCAGGTAGTCGTCAAGTTGAGCATCCATAGGTCGCTTCTTGGTAAAAAGTGTCTCGGTGAAAATATGCGGTGAAGACATAGAGTGAAAACAGGGAGACGGTCTGCACCGTCTCCCTGCGAGGGTCCATCCATTACAACCGGCGGGCTAGGTCTAGCTTACCAACTTGGCGTTCAGCGTGATCTCTTCCACTGCGGCCAACGCCTTGGAAACAGGGCAGCCCGTCTTGGCCTGTTGGGCCAACTCTTCGAACTGGGCCTGGTCGATATTGGGAACTTGTGCCTCGGTGTTCAACTCGATCTTGTTGATCGTGGGGCCTTCGCCCAGATGCACCGTGGCGGTTGTGTGGATGCGCGTGGGCTTGAAGCCGCCTTTGGTCAACAGCGCCGACAAGAACATGGAGTAGCACCCTGCATGGGCCGCGCCGATCAACTCTTCTGGATTCGTGCCTTCACCAGACTCAAAGCGCGAGGCATAGGTGAACGGGCCTTCATAGTGGCCGGCGCCTACCTTCATGGTCCCATTGCCTTCCCGAAGGGTGCCGTTCCATGTAGCTTCTGAGGATCGAACTGCCATCGTTGCTTCCTTTCCGTGAGTGGTGTTTGTATGGTGTTTATGAATCGTGTGGTTGAACTGCTTCTGCTCGTTCGAGCGGTTCGACACCGCGATGCGACGCTGTGCTTCGATGCGCCGTTGGGTTGCGTCTCGTTACGCACCGCCAGGCAGCGCCGCGCCGCCCGCGGTGGCGTGTACCCTGTGTAATATAGCATGGAGTGGAGCGGTTGGTAAGTATGCCACCCTCAATCAGGCGCACTGGCTCAATTGCGCTGCCTTGGTGAGGGGTTGGGGTGAAACTAGCCGGGCAAGGTTTGACAGATCGGGCCACCCTTTAGCATTATATATCAATCGTTAAAGGCTCCTCTCGCAACTAGCAACAGCCCAGGTAGCCAGTCCAGTGACCATTCGCCAGCGTCACATCGACGAAAGCCGACGCGGGTCAGCCCGCTAGTTGGTCGATGCGCTTTGCCAAGTCGATGTCTTTCTGGCTGATGGCATTGCCCGCATCGTGGGTAACAAGATCGATCTGCACCTTGTTGTAGACGTTGAACCACTCCGGGTGATGCGCGGCTGCTTCGGCGGCAAGGGCGACCTTGGTCATGAAGCCAAACGCTTCGACAAAGTCGTTGAACTTGAATTCACCGTGCAACTTGCCATCCTGGACGCGCCAGTTTTCTAGATCCGCCAATGCCTGATTGATCTCGTTTTGCGATAGCGCGGCTACGCTAGCCATCTGTCTGCTCCTTCCCATAAGGGGATGCTTGTTATCAGGGGCACTTGTAGAGATGGAACCCGTTGCTTGTGCGTCACCAGTTTAAAGCGTCCGGTCGGGCCGGTCAGTAAGATGGCTTCACGCGCACGACAGGGGGGCATGACGCTGTAACAGCCGGTTGCGACCGGCGAACAAACTTGTAAATCCTTCGATTGCCATCACCTAAATCTTATCCCTTACCTAGTCTTACCCAACACCAACTAGCACCAAATCACCAAGAGACAAATCAACTAGCAAGGACCTTGCATGCACATCCTGATTCACTATCCATTTACGCGTGAACAGATCGACGGATTTACTGAGCTAGCCCAATCCTACGGCCACACGGTGGCATGGGCCGAGGACGACGAGACGGCGATTGCCGCCGCGCCCGAAGCAGAAGTGATCCTCGGCCATTTCCGTCCCGAGGTCTGCGCCGTGGCCCCCAAACTGCGCTGGATTCAGTCCTTCAGCACGGGCATGGACAAGTTTCTCTTTCCGGAAATCGTGGCGCGCGACGAGGTGCAGATCAGCAACGTGGCCGGTCTCTACGCCAGCCAGGGCGGCGAACACGCCTGGGCGCTGCTTCTGGCGCTGACGCGGCAACTGCCGCTGGCTGTCCACAACAAAGACGCCCGCCAATGGGCCAGCGACCCAGTGATTGAGGTCGCGGGGATGACCTTGGGCGTGATTGGCATGGGCGGCTTTGGCATAGAGATGGCGAAGCGCGCACAGGGGTATGATATGACCGTGATCGCCATTGACCCTGTGCGGACGGAAGCGCCCTCCTATGTGCATGAGCTGCGCCCGGCCACCGAGGAGAATTTGCACGATCTGCTGCGGCGTTCAGACATTGTGATGATGGCTTGTCCCTTGACCAAGGAGACTTACCACCTGATCAGCACCGAGGAATTGGCCTTGATGAAGCCCACGGCTTACCTGATCAACGTGACCCGCGGCGGTATCATCGACGAACCGGCCTTGGTTCAGGCGCTGAAGTCGGGCCAGATCGCCGGGGCCGGGCTGGATGTGGTGGAAAAAGAGCCGCTTGACCCCAACAGCCCCCTGTGGGACGCGCCCAATCTGATCATCACACCCCACCGCGCCGGTGCATCGCAGCACCGCCCGCGCAAGATCTATGAGTTCTTCTTGCAGAACTTGGAACGCTACATGAAGGGCGAGCGCCCGCTCAATGTGATCGACAAGCAGCGCGGCTTCTAAGCCCTAGCACGATACTAGCCCAATCATAACTAGCCCAATTATAAGAGGCGCAGCCTTGACGCTACAGAGCGATAGGCTGCGCCTCTTCATTGCACACCGATGAACCCATTACAGGGAACCCATCACAGCATTGACAGGCCATTTAGCCCTTACCGGAGTCGAAGAAAGACTTCGGGTTCCTGCTCTGCGATACGTGGAAGGGCTGACGCAGGACCGCTAGGCTCCTGTCGTCCTTGTTCCCACTCCTGCACTGTGCGGACGCTGACGCCCATTAGACCGGCAAAGGCATGTTGCGACAGCTTAAGGCGGCTGCGAATTTCTGCTGGCGATGATACCTTGGCGAAGGTGCGCTTACGCAACTTGGCTTGGCCTCGGTTATGCGCCTTGACAGCTTCCAAATCCTCCAACAACTCTTGCTCGATATCTCGCTTCTTAGCCGCTATCTATTTCCTCTCTTAATCTACGCAGCACATGGCCGGAGATATTCTCAACCTCATTTTTGCCGTACAGGCTTGCCGCGGTAACTAGTAGGGGAAACATAGATTATCCGATATGTAGGAGGAAATGACGACAACGCCGCCGGAGGCTCTGCACCCGGCGGCGTTGTGCGTGGCTGGCGAAGCGGCTTAGTAGCCTATGCCGCGCAGGTATTCGACCATGCGCTTGGAGCGCTTGGACTCGCTGATCGAATCCTCCTGCCCCGGAATCGGCTCACCCGGACAGGCTGTTACCCAGCGTGTGAAGTTGATCTCCTCCAACGCCTGGCGCACGCCTGGGAAATCGACGTTGCGACCCTGGCCCACATCGACCCAGACGGGAAGATAGTAGCCGTCATCGCGCCGCGAGGTAGACGAGTAGTCCTGCAGATGGACATAGTTTAGCTGATCCTTGAAGTCGTGCAGCGACTGCACCGGATCATAGCCCCAGAGTTGGGCATGGGAGACGTCGATGCAGAGTTTGGCCTTGTTGAGCATGCTCATGTAGGTCTTCCAATCCTCGACCGAATCGACCAGAAGATTGGTGTGGATGTGATAGGTCAACTCCAGGCCTAGCGGCTCGGCATACTCAGCCCAGGCTTCGGCCCCTTCCGCGGCATACTTGAGGTCATCCTGCGTAACGGCGCGGCCTTCCGGCTTGCGACCGTTCATAAACATGAAGCAGTCTGCGCCGACTTCCGCGGCAAACTCCATGCGCCGCTTGTTGCGCTCGACGTTTTCCGTGTCGCGCTGGTCGGGCGATCCGCTGGCTGTGTAGCAGATGAGGGGCATGCCTTCGTTTTCGCACACACGCCGCACACGCGCGGGCGTGCCCAGCCAATCCAACGGCAGGCGGCCTTCCCAGCCGTCCCAACCAGCCTCTTTTAAGGTGGCAAGCGAGCGCTCCAGGTCGGGCGACTTCCAGCGCAACGTGGCATAGGCGAGTTTAAACGCCATTTCACTTCCTCCTAAGGACTCTTTTAGGGTAGGGTTGTAGATTGATCGTTGTAAGTTGATTTAAGGTAGATGGTTCGAAGGTGAGTTGACTGTGTTGGGTTTGCGCGCCGCCGTCGCATCCCCTCCAGGGCGGTACAAATGCCGATCCATCTTTGGGGAAGAGTCTGGCTTCCACCGGCGCATCGTGTATACTTGCAGGGAGTTGCATACGGTGAACGTATGCATGACGCATTGTAACATAGGTGCAACCGTTTGCCCCGGCGCGAGTTGGGCTGATGCGAGTTCTTGCGCGCAGCCAGGCCGCCGCTAACCACGACACGGACAACGATGTCCCTCCCGTCCCGCTTGACGCCGTACTCTCCTTGTAGATTGGCCCTTGCCGCGTGGACGCCAAGATGGCGGATGCCGGGGAATCGTTTGCTTGTGGATATAGCCCGCTGCATGGACGTTGGATTGCGCGCATTGAGCGGTGCCGCGCTCAGTGCCGCTGTCCAATCCATCGCAGCCGGGCGATTGGTGGATTGCGATGGCGAGGAATCATGATGGCGACTTTGATGCCAAGTAAGCCGGTGGTCGGCACAAATCATTCACATCTGATCACAATTGACGATCAGCGCTTCCTGGACGACTTGGAGGCGTTGGGCGAGATCGGTCGTTCGCCCCAAGAAGCAGGGGGCGGGCTTGACCGGCGTCCGTTTTCCCCTGCGGAGCGCGCCGCGCGCGACTTTTTCATCCGCCGTGCCGAGCAGGCCGGTCTGGATGTGACTATCGACGGCGCGGCCAATATCATTGCGCGTTTGGCATGTGGCCCCAGGGGCGCTAAGAGCGTGCTAACGGGTTCCCATTTGGACACTGTGCCGAATGGAGGCCGCTACGACGGCGCGCTGGGGGTAGTGGCCGCGCTTGAACTGCTGCGCACGGTGGCGGAACACAAGCTAGAACTGCCTTTTCACCTGGAAGCCGTGGCGTTTACCGATGGCGAAGGACGCTGGCGGCCCACCACCGGCAGCCAAGCAGTGGTGGGGGGATATGGCCCTGCCACCCTGCAGCGCTTTCTGGATCAAGCCGCGGACTTCCCCGACGACCTAGAAGCCATGCGCGGCCTTGTGCCTGGTGAATTGACGGTCGAGGGGATGCTGGCGGCGCGGCGCGACCTAGACGAGATCGCCGCGTTCCTCGAAGTGCATATTGAACAGGGGCCGCGCCTTGAACATGCCGGAGCCGTCATTGGCGTCGCCAGCGCGGTCGTCGGGCGGCGCTCCTACCAAGTGGTCTTTGACGGGCGCAGCGACCACGCGGGCACGACCCCCATGGATCTGCGCGCCGATGCATTGGTGGCGGCCGCGCGCTTCATCACCAAGATCGACGAAGCGACCCGCCGCACCTTTCCCACTGCCGTGTTGACCTGTGGGGGCATTGATGCGGGGTCGGGCGTCTATAATGTCGTGCCCAAGCGCGCGCAACTGCTGCTTGAATTTCGCGCCGCGGATGAAGCCACCATTGCCGTGCTCGACAGCATGGTGCGGCGGACTGCCGCCGAGATCGCGGCTGAGGGGGGCGTTACCTATACGCTGACCGCGACGGGCAACATGGCCCCGCAGAGCCTTGACGGTAGGATCCAACTGGCGATTCGCTACGCCTGTGAGCGGCTCCGGCTGCGCCATTTAACCTTTCCCTCGGGCGCGGTGCATGACGCCCACGCGTTTGCGCCGCATGTGCCCACGGGCTTGATCTTTGTGCCTTCGATTGATGGGCGCAGCCACTGCCCCGAAGAGGCCACCGCGCCGGAAGACCTGGTGGCCGGGGCGAATGTCCTGCTGCAATCGACCCTCATGCTGGCCGAGCAGATGCCCGCACGATGAATCTAAGATGAATCTAATGCGCCAACTTGATTCGCGCGGCGCGGCGATGGCAACCCGGTTGCGTATCGACCGCGCCTTATTCGCGCCTAAGGCTTACTACTTCTGCTATTATGCCGCCATGTCGGGGCTGATCCCCTTCTTGGCGCTCTATTACCGCTCCGCAGGGCTAAACAGCGCGCAGATCGGCCTGTTGACCGGCATTTCCCCTTTTGTCATGTGGCTGTCTGCGCCGCTGTGGGGCGCGGTGGCCGACGCCACCAACCGCCACCGGCTGCTGCTCACAGCCAGCATTCTGGGCACGATGGCGTCGATTCTTGCCCTCTCCCAAGCGAGCACGCTGCTTTGGATGCTGCCGGTTGTGGCGGGCTATGCGTTCTTCTCCGCGCCGATCATGCCTCTGGTCGACAACAGCGTCATGGCCCAACTGGGCGACCGCAGCGAACTCTATGGCCGCCAGCGTGTCTGGGGTGCAGTCGGTTGGGGGGTGACCGGCGCGGTGGCGGGCGTGCTGGTGCAGCGATATGGGCTGCCTGTTTCGTTCGTCTTGTTCACCTTCTTTATGAGCATTGGCCTGCTGGTTTCGAGCCGTCTGAATGTGGCCGCGGGCGCGATCGGCCAGCCTTTTTGGAAGGGGATGGCCGCGCTGCTGGGCAATCGAGCGCTGCTGGTCTTTTTGGTGAGCGTCCTGTTCGCCAGCATGGGCAGCGGCGTCGTCCACAACTTCCTTTTTCTTTACCTGGAAGACTTGGGCGCAAGCGAAACGCTCATGGGGCTGTCGCTGACCGTTTCCACCCTGAGCGAGATGCCGGTCTTTTTCTTTTCGGGCTGGCTACTGCGTCGGTTTGGCGCGCGCGGGTCGCTGTTGATGGCGATGGCCGCGTATGTGGTGCGCCTGCTGGCCTATACGGTAATGCCTTCGGTCTGGTTTGTCCTGCCCATTAGTCTGCTGCACGGGCTGACCTTTTCCGCGCTGTGGGTGGCGGGCGTCTCCTATGCCAACCGGGCCGCGCCCAAGGGGATGGGCGCGACGGCTCAAGGGCTTTTCAGCGGCACGACCATGGGGCTAGGCTCGGCGTCGGGCGCGCTGCTGGGAGGAATGCTCTACGATTCGCTTGGCCCCCACGCCATGTTCCGCGCCGCGGCCATTTGGGTGGCCGCGGGCTTTGTCTTTTTCTTGCTGGCGGGCCGCCGCGCGCGCGACGTGCAGACGGGGGAATAGTGGGTTAAAACCACATGGCCTTGTCGATTACGTTGCGCAGCGGTTCGCCGTTGACGAAGCGGCGCAGGTTATCGGCGATGACGCCGATACGCCGTGACACCACATGGGGGCTGTCTCCGGCCATGTGCGGCGTGATCAGCACATTCTCCATGCCCCACAGTGGATGATCCGCGGGCAGCGGCTCGACCTCGAAAACATCCAGCCCCGCACCCGCGATCTCTCCGGCTTGCAGCGCGGCGGTCAGGTCGGCCAAGTCCACCACAATCCCGCGTGAGATATTGATCAGATAGGCGCTCTTTTTCATGCGCGCCAGTTGGGGCGCGCGGATCAACTTGGCTGTCTCCGGCGTCTGGGGCACGCACAGCACCAAGAAATCGGCGATATCCAACAGGTCGTCTAGGCGATCCGTAGACCACAACTCATCGACATAATCGGGCCGTTCGGTGCGTCTGGCGTCGACCGCGACGACGCGCATGGCGTGGGCATGCCCGCGGCGCGCAACTTCACTGCCGATGCCGCCCAGCCCGACCACCCCCAGCGTCTGATCGGCCAGGTGGATGACCGGCACATCGGGGTCCCAGCGGCGCTCCAACTGGCGTCGAAAGAGCAGATGCTCGCCGCGCGCAAACATGAGGATGTACATCAACACTTGGTCGGCAATGATGTCGCTGTAGATGCCGGCCATGTTGCACATGGTCAGGTCGCTCGCCACCAGTTCCGGGAACATGTAGCGCTCCAGCCCGGCCATCGGCGTTTGCAGCCAGCGCAGTTGTTTGGCCGCGGCCAATATGGGCGGCGTGATGCGCCCGATCATGCCGTCGGCATCGGCAACCGCGGCGATGGCCTCCTCTTCGCTCTGCGCGTTGACCAGTGTGGCCTCGCCCGCAACCGCCTCCAATTGGGCCAGTTGATCGGCGGGCAGGGCTGGATAGATCAAGATTTTCATGCATCGCTCCGTGCTAGACTGTGGGGCATGGCTCGCTGCCGTGCCCCACAGCGTTGTTGATTAAGCGTGTGAATCAAACAGGTTGAGGCACACGAATGTGACTTACTATGTGACTTGATGCGTGACTTAACTCGTGACGCTAGAAGGAAAGATCCTGCTGCTTTTCGATCTTGTCCGGGTCCAACTCCATGCCCAAGCCGGGCGTATCGGGCAGCGTGACGACGCCGCCTTGCGGCTTGAGCGGCTGCGCCAGGAAGAACTGGTGGATCTCGTTCCACTTGACCAGATACTCCAGCAGCGGACAGGTGGTGCGCGGCCAGGCTGCAATGAAATGGGCCGAGGCCGGGGTCGAATGGCCGTGGGGGATGATCGGAATGTCATAGGCCGAGGCGAGCGCGGTGATCTTCATCATCTCAGAGATGCCGCCCGCCCAGTAGATGTCAGGCTGCAGCACATCGCACGCCTTGGCATCGAGCAACTGCTTGATCCCCCAGCGCGTGTATTCATGTTCGCCGCCGGAGATGGGCACGCGTGACGCGGCGCGGATCTGCGCGTACTGCTCGATCTTGTCGGGCAGCACCGGCTCTTCGAGCCAGCGCGGCGCGTATTGCTCAAGCCGTTGAGACATTTGGATGGTATAGGGCACGTCCCAACTCATCCAGCAGTCGAGCATGATGTCCACGTCGGGGCCGACGCTCTCGCGCAGCGTCTCCACCAGGCGCACGTTGCGATGGATGCCCGCGACGCCATCGGTGGGGCCGTCGCGGAAGAACCACTTGGTCGCGGTGTAGCCCTGGCGTACCACTTCTTGCGCCCGCTCCTGCACCAATTCGGGGTCGATGGAATAGCCGAGCATACTGGCATAGGCCGGGATTTCGGTGCGCGTTGGCCCGCCCAACAGCACATAGACCGGCGCGTTGGCCCACTTGCCCTTGAGATCCCACAGCGCGCAATCGACCACGCTCAACGCCATCATGTTGACGCCCTTGCGTCCATGCACCATGAAGCGGTAGACGCGATCCCAGATGCGTTCAATCGCCAGCGCGTCATGGCCGATGATCAGGGGCTTGATCTGGGTTTCGATGACAAAAGCCTGCTCCAGAGGCATGGGGCCGCCGATGCCGGTGATGCCTGCATCCGTGCCAATCTCGACAAAGTGGGCGACGTTGCGATACTTGCCGGGGCTTAACGGCTCGAGCCAGGTTGGCCCTTCGTCGCGATGTTCCGGGTAGATATCGACGGGGCGGATCAGCCGCTCTTCCCAAAAGACGCCGTCATGCTCCAAGACGCCTTCCACACGGAAGACGCGCACATGGGTAATCTTCATGGTTCCTCCAGGATCATCTTGGTTGGCTTGATTGGATCGTCCACGCCCATCCACCAGGTTGAGGGCCTAGGCGGAGGAGGGACGGTTAAGACGCAGATGGTTGTGGCGCTGATTGGCTGATCATACCGTGGGCTGGGCAATGGGGCAACTCGCGCGCAAAGCGTATGGCCGATTGATCTGTGCTGGACGCGCAGCCGGGCAGGGTGATTGAAGCCCTGCCCGGCGTGACAACGGGGAAACCGCTACAAACGAGGGAGGACCCGGCTTTGACCGGGCCAGTCCATTACGCTTCGCTGCACGTTACGATTCGATGGGCGTATCGTCGCGGTTGCCGTATTCAACCCAGGAACCGTCATAGTTGCGGACATCGGGATAGCCGAGCAACTCGCGCAGGACAAACCACGTATGCGCGCCGCGTACACCCGTTTGGCAGTAGGTGATGATCTGCTTGTCGGGGACAAAGCCTGCCCTGGTGTAGAGGTCATACAGCGCGGCAGCATCCTTGAATGTGCCATCCTCTTGCACTGCATGAACCCACTCGACATTGAGCGCGCCGGGCACATGGCCGCCGCGGGCTGCGCGCACATCAGTCCCGGCGAATTCTTCGGGGTTGCGCGTGTCACACATGACAACGTTGGGGTCTTCCAAATGCTCCAGCACATATTCGGTGGTGGTGCGGATGGCTAGGTCGGCCTCATTAGCGGTGTACTCGGTTGGCTCAACGGTCACAGCATCGGTCACGAGCGTTTGCCCGTCCGCCGTCCATTTGGTCGTGCCGCCGTTGTAGACGCGCACTTCTGGATGCTGGTAGTACTTGAGCACCCAATAGGCGCGCGACGCCAGCAGGTTGCTGCGGCTGTCATAGAAGACGACGGTGGTATCCTGGGTGACACCGGCCTCGCTCATCAGCGCCGAGAGTTGATCTTGGGTCATAATCTGTCCCTCAGTCGAGTCTTGAGGGTTGGTGAATCGATCCAGTTCAATGTTGATCGCACCCGGAATATGGCCCGCTGTATAGTCTTCAGCGCCGCTCAGGTCGATAATGCGTACCGCTTCATCTTGCCAATGTTCGGAAACCCAAGCTGTATCGACCAGCGCATCGGGGTTGGCGTATTCGGTCGGCGCGCCTGCGTCGGCTGCGCCGGCCTCTGCTGCCTCGTCAGCCGGTGCAGCGCTGGGCGCGGCAGGCGTCGCGCACGCGCCGAGCAGCATGACGACGACGAGCAGAGCGAACAGAAAAGTCTTGCGCAGATGCATAGGTGTTTCTCCTTCAAACACAGTCCTTCAGGAACAGTGAAGATAGGGTGAACCGGCAGCACACGCTGCGCGCCGGTTCATCCCTGTTTGGTCAAGGTAATGCGCCATTCAGGCGAGCCTGTCTCTTCGATCTGGGCGCTGTAGCCGAGCCGCGCTGCCTGGGTCGGAATCGTCTCCAGCGCGGGCGCATGGTCAGTGATCACCTCCAACCCCGTGTCGGACGGGCTGAGTTTTTTGAGCGCCTGCACCGTCTTCATCATGGGATAGGGGCAGATTTCGCCGCGTACGTCCAATTGTTTAAGAGCCATTGTTTCTCCTTTGGTTCCTCCTGTCGGAACCGAAAATGGGGTTATGCCAACAAGTCATACAAGACGACAACCTACTCGATGCGCTGGATGATCAACGTGCCCACCCAAGCGCCCACTGCCAGGCATACGGCAAAGACCCAGCCGTTCAGCGCCAGCGACGGAATGGCCGAAAAGAACGCGCCGATGGTGCAGCCCATTGCCAGGCCCGCACCGTACCCCATGACCACGCCGCCGCCCGCTGCCTGGACAAAGCGGGTCTTTTGGCGCGGCAGACGAATCTTGAACTCCTTGGCAAAGAGCGCGGCGATGAACGATCCCATGACCATGCCCCACACCAAGAAGAGCATGTGATGCAGGATGCCCGATTCGCCTACTTCCAGCGTGCAGCCGGGCAGGCTTGCCGCGCCTTCGAGCGCGCCGGGGCCAATGCCCAAGGCGTTGGTCGTGCCGATGACCCAGCGCGACACTTCGCCGGTGAAGCCCCACGGGTGCGAATAGAGAAAGAGGAGGGCATTGAGGCCGCCCAGCAGCGCGCCGCCCACCATGATCGGCCAGCCGTGAACAAAGACCCGCCGCAAGGTGTTGCTAAGCTTGGCGCTGAATGTCTCGTCGTCGCTGCCGGTGAAGGGAATTTCGGGCAGCGTCATACCGCCGCGGCTCTCCCACCATAGAACCAGCAGGAACGCGACGATCAGTCCTGCAAAGGTCAGGGCAATGGCACCGCCGTGGCCGAAGTAGGCGGGCAGCCAAATGCGCGGACCGTTGGCGATTGAGAAATCCCACCACCAGTTCCACGTATACGCGGCCCCGGCCAGGCCAACCATGATGCCGCCGAAGGCAACCCACGAGGCGACATACCCCTCGCCCATGCGGTAGATGCTGCCGGAGACACAGCCGCCCGCGACGACCATGCCCACACCAAAGAGCAGGCCGCCAACTACCAAGTGCCAGCCGATGGGCAGCACATTGGCGCTGGGCGGTAGGATGCCCAGGCTGGTATTGGGAACCTGTTTCGCCATGAGCACGCTGAAGCCGGTTGTGGCAACGGCAAGACCGACCAGAACCCCTTGCATCGAGCGTCCGTGCCGCAGCAAGAAGATGTCACGAAAGGCGCTCGCAAAGCAGAAGCGGCTGCGTTGGAGCACAAACCCAAAGGCCAGGCCAAAGGTCCAAAAAACCGCCATTTCCCCGCTCACAGCCGCGGCCAACAAGAGGATGACGAGCGCGGCCAGTGAAGCCAGGATGCCCATGCGAACATTGGGCGCAAGCCCCAAGAGCCGAGCTGCACCCGCAGCAGGGCGGGCAGCAGACGTGGCTGAACGTGTCACCGTGTTTCTCCTTCTATAAACCGTCCAACGATAAACTGTCTAAGAACATCAACCGTCTGCGAAACGAGATGCGCTCATTCGTGCGTCTCGCCCAGGACGCGCGCCGACCACTCCAGCCAGGAGCCGTCATAGTTGCGCACGCGCGGATACCCCAGATGGCGCAGCAGCAGATAGGTGTGCGCCGCGCGTGCCCCAGAGCGGCAGTAGGTGACAATCTCCTTGTCGGGCGTGATGCCGAGCGCGGTTAGCTCTGCAGCGAGTTCATCGGTCGGGCGCAGCGCGTCCCAACTGCCCACGGGCACACCGTTCATCCAATCCCACAAGATCGCGCCGGGCAGATGGCCCGCGTTGTACTCGCCGCTGGTGCGCGTGTCGATGATGACCAGGTCTGGATCGCCCAGGCGTTCTTGCAGCCACGCGAGTTCGGCCATATGAGCCGGATCGGGGCGCGGCACAAAACGGGCGGGCGCAGGTGGGGGGGAAGTGGTGACTGTGGGGTGGTTTTCTTCCTCCCACCGATCCCAGCCGCCGTTGAGGATGGCCGCGTTGGGATGGCCGTAGTAGAGCAGCGTCCACGCGACACGGGCCGCGGGCATCCCCCAGTTGCTGTCATAGAGCACGACCGCGCGGTCTTCATCCACGCCAAGTTGACCCATGACCGCAGCATAGGCATCGGGGCCGAGCACGATGCCTTCCACACCGTCGACTGTGGTCGTCAGCGCGGCTAGGTCGAGTTGAACTGCGCCGGGGATATGGCCTTCACGATAGGCGTCGATGGGACGTAGATCAATCAGCCGCAGGTCTTGGGCCTCCAACCGCTCGGCTAGCCAGTCGGGTTCGACGACAAGCCCAGGCAATGTGTCGACGCGCAGCGATACGTTCGATTGGTTGGTCAAGCAAGCCTCCTTCTCTATTGCTTGTCTCTTGTTCAAAACAAAAAAGAGCGCCACCGGCGATCGGCAGCGCTCCTAAAACAAAGCGCCCAGTATTCCTGGGCGCAAAATTGACACATGCAGCCCACCGATCGTCCGCCAGAGTCCGGCGGAGACAGTGGACGTTGATTCAGTTCCGGCTAGTGTGCAGCATCAAACGCCGGAGCCGAAGACCACTGTCTCCGCTCACGACAGATGCAACAACAGGTGTAGTTTACTAATCGGTTGGGCACGCTCATACGCGCTTTCTTCACAAGCCGCGGCTAGGCAAGGCTTGCAGGGTTTGGTTGGCGATCCGAACGCGCGGCATTATACTTTGGGCGCGATCCGCCTGTCAAGTTGTTTGCTGCTTCCCGCGGCTTCGCCACGCGCAAGGTCTCTGTCTTAAGCCGGGTTTTAGGCTGGATGGCGCGCGGCTGAGCCGTTTGGTAATGTGCTGTTTGGTTCAGCATAGGGGCCGCGCTGTTCCGGTGGAAAGAGCGCGGCTACACGCGCCATCATGCTGTGGCTCAACGCGTCCAGGCGGGCGCGGCGTTCAGGCCCTTTGAGCGTGGGGTCCAGTTCGAGCGGACCAAAGACCGGCCCGATGCGAAAGGTGATGGGCGTGCGACGCCAACGGCGCAGATTTTCAGGGATGGCTTGCGTTCCCATGACTGCCACGGGCAGGATATGCGCGCGGCTTTGCAGCGCCAGCAGCGCGGCCCCGGCTTTGGCCTCGGCCAAGACAGCTTCCGAGCGTGAGATGTTGCCGCGCAGTTCGTGGATCTGTTCCCCGCGCGCCAGCCGCGCCGCATTGGCCGGGTTCATCCCGCCTTCGGGGAAGATGCCCACCACGATCCCGCGTGCCAGCGCATCGGTCGCCAGCCGCAGCGCGTTGCGGTCAACTTGACCGCGCCAGATGGGAATCGAGCGAAAGACTTTGAGGAAGAAGCGAATCCACCAGACCTTCATCGCTTCGCTGGCGACCAGAAAGGCGGGCTGGTGGGGTATGTGCAGTGTAACCAACGGCGCATCAAACCAACTGAAGTGATTGGCAATCAGCAGCAGCGGGCGTGTGCTGCGCGGCGGCAAATGTTCGCGCCCTTCAAT
>CAZZNG010000118.1:0-15774 GCA_964655505.1 uncultured Litorilinea sp.
TTGACGCTGTCTGCGCTTGAGGTAGTGCTAGGTATTGATAATGTGATTTTCATTGCGATCATGTCCAACAAGCTGCCGGAATCGCAACAGGCGCGTGCTCGCTCGACGGGTATTTTGCTAGCGGTGGGGACACGCGTTCTGCTGCTTTTGGCGATTAGCTGGGTGATGCGGCTGACCGCGCCGCTGCTCACGATCGTTGGTACGGAGCTGTCGGGGCGGGACATCATTTTGCTGGTTGGGGGGCTTTTCCTGATTGGCAAGAGTACACATGAAATCCACGATAAGATTGAGTCGGCGGAGCATGGTCAGCGCGCCGTCCTGCGAACCGCTACGTTTGCGAGCGTGGTGGTGCAGATTGTCCTAATCGACATTATTTTCTCGCTCGATTCGGTGATTACGGCTGTGGGCATTTCAAACGTGTTGATAGTCATGATCGCGGCTGTGATGCTGGCGGCGGTTGTCATGCTCACCTTCTCGGGGCGGATTGCGGCGTTTGTCGAACGGCATCCGACTATGAAGATTTTGGCGCTCGCCTTCTTGATCTTGATCGGTGTGATTTTGGTGGTCGAGGGATGGACACCAGAGGTTGTCCACGACTACCATTTGAAGAACTACATCTATTTTGCAATGGCGTTCTCGTTTGCTGTGGAATTGGTCAACATGCGGATTCGGCAGCAAGACCCGGTCCAACTGCACAATCGGCCGCATTTGACCGATGCGGCGGCAGACTAGGCGAATGATGTGACAGGCCCTTACCGCAACGGTAGGGGCCTGTCTCTATTGGCTGTGATTATTGGCTGTTAGGGTGGGGCAGGGTGGTAGCGGATCAAGTCGCGTCCGCCAGGATGGCGTTTAGCTCCTCGTCGGTCAGTTCGATGCAGTTGCCCTTCATGCTGCTGGAGAGCTTTGCCCGGTCGATGATGGTGGGGAAGTCGGCGGAGCCAACGCCATAGCTGCTCAACTTCGGCACTTCCAGATCTTCGATCAACTTGTGGAGCCACTCGATGCCGTCCGCGGTGGTTGCGGTGGGATCGCCTGCAAGTAGGCGTGAGACGGTTGTGTAGCGGGTAATAAAGGGAGAATCTGGCTCGCGCTGATGGAGCGCCTTGATGTTGGTGGCAAAGACGTGGGGCAAGAGAGCGGCGCAGATTTGGCCGTGGGGCGCGCCTGTCAGCCCGCCAATCACGCCCGCAAAGCCATGGACCGCGCCCAGTTTGGCATTGGCCAGGGCTAGGCCGCCGCAGAGGCTGGCGAGACACATATTCTGGCGTGCTTTGGTGTCTTTGCCGTCCGCCGCGACACGCGGCAGGTTGCGTGCGGCCAGTTCAAGACCGGACCACGCAATTGGGTCGGTCAGCGGATTGGCTTGGTTGGAGACATATGGCTCGATGCATTGGGTCAGCGCGTCGAGGCCGGTGGCGATGGTGATCTCGCGCGGGACGTTGTAGGTCATTTCGGGGTCGATAATGGCGACGCGCGGCATCATCGAGGGATGGCGCAGGCTGACCTTGACGTGCATGTCGGCAACGTAGATCACGGCGTTGCGGGTTACTTCAGCGCCGGTCCCGGCTGTTGTGGGCAGGGCGATGATGGGCGCGGCGGGCTGTTCCAGGGGCTTGCCCTCGCCGACGATTTCAAGATATTCCATGGGTGTGCCGGGATTGGTCAGCAAGGCGGCGATGGCTTTGCCCGTGTCGAGTACGCTGCCCCCACCCACGGCAATCACCATGTCGCACTCTTTGCGCTTGGCGATGTCGGAGCCGTCTTGTATGTCGTCGACGCCCGGCTCAACGTTGACCTCATAGGTTTCGGCAAGTAAGTTGGCATCTTCGAGCGCTTGGATGATCTCTGCGGTTGCCTGTCGCCATGAGCCAGTGACGAGCAGCGCGCGCTCGCCGTAGGCGGCAGCCAAATCTACCAATTCGCGTCGTCTGCCAACGCCAAAGATGATCTGCCCGGCTGTTGCAAACGTAAAATCCATGTTCACAGGTGTTCTCCTTGTTGCGGCGATAAGCCGGTCCCTGATGGTAAGCCGGTTGGTTGTGCAGTAGCCGACTAGAAAGACATTGATCCATTTGATGCTTTGGCGCAGGCTTGCATCATGGGAGCATTCGCGTCACGCCTACGTTTGTGAGTTTAGCCTGTATGCGTTGAGTCTCTGTCAGTTTCGTCCCCGTGTGTCGCGCACTAGGTATTTATCATATATTTATCATACCGCATCGTCTGCGGACCGTGTATCTGTTCATTCATAGTTGGGGGAATACAGAGGGATATACAGGGAGGGATATACAGGGAGGGGTGATGTACAGGAAGATGTATGGATGAGTTGGCTACGCCGCGAGGAATGGCCGCGGCATGGGACCGGGCCAGCGCCGAATATCTGGCGCGGCGCGATGAGTCGGTCGAGACGGTGACGTATGGCGCGCTGGCTCCGGACGAGCAGCATTTGCGCCTCTTGGGCACGCTGCGCGGCAGGCGAGTGCTGGATTTTGGCTGTGGCGGGGGGCACAACGCCATCGCTTGTGCGCGGGCAGGGGCAGCGGTGATCGGCATTGACATAAGCGCCGTGCAGTTGGCCCATGCCGCGCGGCTGGCGCGGCGCGCAGGGGCGCGGGTTGCCTGGCGGCAGGGGGGCGTTGAAGCGCTGGCCGATGCTGGGCCTGCTGACCTGATCTTGGCAATCCATGTCTTAAGCTATATCGCCCAGTTGGAGGAGGCGCTGGCAGGCTGTCGCGCGGCGTTGGATGCAGCGGGGCGACTGGTGGTGGCTGTGGATCATCCGATGCGCTACTGCTTTTGGGATGAGGAAGCCGAGGATGTGGGGCCGGTGGCTGTGCGGCGTTACGA
The DNA here is from genome assembly GCA_964655505.1 of uncultured Litorilinea sp. Lineage (GTDB taxonomy): Bacteria > Chloroflexota > Anaerolineae > Caldilineales > Caldilineaceae > QEUY01. The sequence goes on from CAZZNG010000118.1 coordinate 2,848, forward strand.
CGATGAGACGCCCGTGATGTGGCATTTTGACGCGGCGACGCCTATGCAGTCGTTCCCGCGTACCACGGCTACATGGATCGACGCGGCCGCGGGCTGTGGGCTGCGCTTGGTGCGGATGGCCGAGCCTTTGGCCCCGCGCGAAATGTGCGACCAGTTGTGGCCCGAAGATTCGCCGCTTGCGCCGCTGCGCGAGATACCGCACACGCTGATTTTGATCTTTGCCGCGGCATGAGCCTGGATGCAAGGCGCGGCGCTGAAGCGCGCAGCCAGGGGCCAAGCGTGTATAATGGCGCGGTGAGGATTGCGCGTCAGTCTATTTGATGTCAGCTTATTTGGCGTCAGTCTCATTACATGTGTCTATCCACCCTGCGATGTGGCGCTGTCGCGGTGCAGCGCCGCCGACATGTTGAAGGAAGCGAATGATTATGACCAATCAGATGGGCGTGCCGGAAGAACAACTGCGGCGTTATGCTGATCTGCTCATTGAGTTTGGCGTGAATCTACAGCCGGGCCAGTCGCTGCGCATTGGCGCGGAGTTGGAACATGCGCCGTTGGTGCGGTTGGCGGCAGAGGCGGCGTACCGTCGCGGCGCTCCCTATGTGACCGTCGATTGGACGGACACGCCGCTGGCGAAGGCGCGGCTCACGGCGAGCAAGCCGGAGTATTTGGACTATTTCCCAGAATACGAGGTGGTGCGTCACCAGCAATTTGTCGATGAGGGGTGGGCGCGGCTGGCTTTGGTGGGCGCGGCCTATCCCGATCTGCTGAACGACGCAGACCCCAAGGCCATGCGAACGGTGGCTGTGACACGCTCCCAAAAGCTGAAATTTTATATGCAGGCGATGATGGCGAATCAGTTGCAGTGGTGTGTGGCGGCTGTGCCGACGCAGGCTTGGGCGAATAAGGTCTTTCCTGACCTAGAGCCGGGTGTGGCTTTGACCAAGTTGTGGCTGCTGGTGTTGCAGGCTGTGCGCGCGGATCGGGATGATCCGGTCGCAGCCTGGCAGGAGCATGACGCGACGCTCAAGCGCGTGGTGGATCAGTTGATGCGCCGGGATGTGCGGCGTCTGCACTTCTTTGACCCCGCGCCGGGGCCGGACGGCAAGCCGCGCACGGATTTGACGATTGGGCTGACGGATCGGCCTCAGTGGTTGGGCGCGGCGGCCGCGCGACCGGACGGGGTGATGTTTATGCCCAATATGCCGACGGAAGAGGTCTTTACGACGCCGCACAATCAGCGCGCGGAAGGCTATGCGCGCATCTCCAAACCGGCGTTTCCCTTTTCGCGCGAGGTGTTGGATGCCTATGTGCGCTTTGAAAAAGGCGAGGTGGTCGAGTTTTCGGCTGCGACGGGCGAAGATGTGTTGGCGCAGTTCTTTGAATTAGAGGGGACGCGGCGGCTGGGCGAGGTGGCGCTGGTGGATGTGCGGTCGCCCGTTAACCAGGCCAATGTGGTGTTCTATGAGATTCTTTTTGATGAGAATGCGGCCTGTCATATTGCCTTTGGCGAGGCATACCCTGACGGCGTGGTCAATGGGTCAAATCTGCCGGAGGAGGAGTTGCGCAGCCTGGGCGTTAACAAGGCGGACGCGCATTTGGATGTGATGATCGGCACGCCGACGCTGCGGCTGACAGGGCTTTGCGCGGACGGCAGCGAGGTTGTGATCATGGAGGATGGGCAGTTCGTGCGCGAGATGGTGGAGGACGCGGCTGCATGAGTGCTGCATCGGCCAGCGAAAGCCGCACTGAGTCAGCGAATGTGTCGCTGCATATGGTGCGTGAGGAGATGGAGAACATTCCCGAATACAGCCTGCCGCCGGGCTATCGTTTCCGGCCCTATCGCGAGGGCGATGCGGCGACGTGGACCGCGATCCAACGAGCGGCGGAGCCGTTTTTTGCCATCGAGGACGACCTGTTCGAGCGGCAATATGGCCCCATGGCTGATGCGCTGCCGGAGCGGATGGTCTTTGTGGAGACGAGCGAGGGGGAGGCTGTGGCGTCGATCTCGGCGTGGTGGGAGACGAGCCGAGATAACCCGAACGACCGCGGGCGCATTCATTGGGTGGTGGTGCATCCGGCACACCAACGCCGCGGGATCACCAAGCCGATGATGACGTGGGCCATGAAGCGGCTGGCGCAAGATCATACGGCAGCCATGCTGGGCACGTCGTCGGGACGCATTTGGGCAATCAAGGTCTATTTGGATTTCGGTTTTCACCCCGACCCACAGGAGATGGCGGCCAAGCCGGAGGTTGCGGCGGCCTGGCGCGAGCTGCAGGCGCAGTTGTGCCATCCGCTGTTGGCGCAGTGGGTGGATAGCGGCTGAGGCGGGTGATGTGACAAGGCGTACGTAGTGACAGAACGCGAATAGTGACAGCGCGCGGGGCTTGACTCGGTCGAGCCTCGCGTTTGTTATTCAATTGGGGCGAAGTTGGGGAGACAATGGGGATGGAGACAGGAGGGGATAAGGAGTTGTGTGCATGATCCGCGTGAACGATTTGGTCTTTACCTATCGCGGCAGCACTGACCCGGCTGTGCGCGGGATCAGCTTTGACATTGAGCAGGGCGAGGTATTTGGCTTTCTCGGTCCCAGCGGCGCGGGCAAGAGCACGACGCAGAAGATCTTGATCAAACTGCTGCCGGATTATGGCGGGGATGTGACAGTCATGGGGCGCAGCTTGCAGGCTTGGGGCAGCGACTATTATGAACAGATCGGCGTGTCGTTTGAATTGCCCAACCATTACCAACGGCTGACCGCGCTGGAGAATTTGCGTTTGTTCCGTGCGCTTTATGCGGGGCCAACCGAGGAGCCGCTCGATCTGCTGGCGCTGGTTGGCTTGGAGGCGGACGCGCATACCACGGTGTCGGCCTTTTCCAAAGGTATGCAGATGCGGCTGAATCTGGTGCGCGCGCTGATCCACCGTCCGCAGTTGCTCTTTCTGGACGAGCCGACGACGGGGCTTGACCCGGTCAACGCGCGCAGGGTGAAGGAATTGGTGCTAGACTTGAAGCGCCAGGGCCGGACGGTCTTTTTGACGACCCACGACATGCATGTGGCGGACGAACTGTGTGATCGAGTGGCCTTTATGGTAGATGGTAAGCTGGCGTTGATTGAGAATCCACGCGCACTGAAGTTGGCGCATGGCAGCCGCTCGGTGCGCGTCGAATATCGGCAAAATGGGACAACCGAGAAGGCGGAGTTCCCGCTGCGCGACATCGGGCAGAATGACGATTTTCTGAAGTTGATCCGCGAGGTGGAGCCGGAGACGATCCACACGCAAGAGGCGACGCTGGAAGATATATTCATTCGCGTGACGGGGAGAAGTTTGGTATGACGCGGCTGCTTTCGACCTTGCAGTGGGATGTACGCAGCCAGGTGCGCCAGGGCATCTACCTGGCTACCCTGGTCGTCATCGGCATCTGGGTCGCCACGTTGGCCGCGCTGCCGCGGGAAGCTGTGGCGTGGCTGCTGCCGTTTGCCATCTTTATGGATTTGTCGGTCTTTGGCCTCTATTTCATGGCCGGTATTCTGTATCTGGAAAAGAGCGATGGCGTGCTGAACGCCATTGTGGTGACGCCGCTGCGCCGCAGCGAGTATTTGCTGGCGAAACTGGCGTCGCTGGCGCTGCTGGCTGTGCTGGCGACGGTGATCGTGGTGCTGGCGGCGACTCTGGAGGTAGATAGTATGGCATTCGGCGCTGTGTCGATGGGGGCGGCTCGACAAGTGAACTGGCTCTGGCTGCTGATCGGCGTGGTGATGAATTCGTGGCTGATGGTGCTGATTGGTTTTCTATTGGCGGTGCGCTATAACAACATCAGCGAGTTTTTGATCCCATCGCTTGTGTTCATGATGCCGAGCCAACTGCCGCTGCTGGATTATTTCGGCATCTGGACGCATTGGTTGATCTACCTTGTGCCCACGCAGCCGACCATGATCTTGATCGAGGCCGGGCTGCGCCCGGTTCCTACGTGGCAAGTGGTCTATGCGCTGATCTATTTGGCCGGGGCGGGCGCGCTGGTGTGGTGGTTGGCGCTGGCTGCATTTGACCGTTTTGTGATCCGCAACGAAAGGATGGGGTGAGATGGCTGCCATCGGCGCGCTGACGCTTGCGGACTTGTGCAACGCCTGGCGTGATTCCTTTGTGCGCTTTATGCTGCTCTACCCGCTGATCCTGGGCTTGCTGCTGCGCTGGCTGATTCCCTTTGTAGCCGCTGGCCTCGCCGACCTGCACGACGTTTATCAATATTTCCCGTTGCTCATCGGACTCTTTGGCTTTGTGATGCCGCCGATGTTGATGGGGGTGGCTGTGGGGTTTTTGCTGCTGGATGAGAAAGATGCGCGGACGTTGCTTGCGCTGCGCGTGACGCCGATGACGAGCGTGCAATATCTCACCTATCGGCTGTTGGTTCCGGTGGTGGTGAGCTTTGTTTCCAGCTATGTGGTGTTGGGGTTGATGGGGCTGCTGCCGGTGTTGCTGGCCGCCATCACGCCGCTGGCGCTGTTGGGCGCGCTGACGTCGCCGCTCTATGCGCTGCTGTTGGCGAGTTTGGCGGAAAACAAGGTGCAAGGGTTGGCGCTGATGAAGGGGCTGGGCATTTTGGTGATTGGCCCGGTGGTTGCGTGGTGGGTTCCGCTGCCGTGGCAATGGCTGCTGGGTCTCCTTCCGACCTTTTGGCCGATGAAAGCCTATTGGGTGTTGAGCGCGGGGGGCGCAGTCTGGCCGCTGTTGGTGGCGGGTGTGGCTGTGCTGGCAGTCTATCTTGTGGTTCTGCTGCGCCATTTTGAGTGGGTGATGGCGCGCTTGGCGGACTAGTGCAAACAGAGCAGGGGGAGCGGGCTGTGTTTGATCCGATTGCGGACGCGCTCGCGCGGTTCGATGCATTGGTGATCGACGGCGCGATGGCAACTGAATTGGAGCGGCGCGGGGCTGACTTGGGCGATGCGCTCTGGTCGGCCAAGCTGCTGCTGGAGAATCCCGCGCTGATCCGGCAGGTGCACGCGGACTATTTTGCAGCAGGCGCGGATATTGCCATCAGCGCGAGCTATCAAGCTACCTTTGAAGGCTTTGCCGCGCGTGGGATAGACGCGCATGAGGCCGCGGGGTTGATGCAGTTGAGCGTGGATCTTGCCCGCGCGGCGCGGGATTCGTTTTGGGCTGCGTATGATGGAAGCGTGGCGCGCCCGCGGCCATTGGTGGCCGCGTCGGTGGGGCCGTATGGCGCGTATTTGGCAAATGGAGCCGAGTACACGGGGGATTACGGGCTGACGCGGCAGGAGTTAGCGGACTTTCACCGGCCGCGCTTGGCTGTGTTGGCCGCGACCGGCGCGGACTTGCTGGCGTGTGAGACGATTCCGTCGCTGTTGGAGGCGGAAGTGCTGGTCGAACTTCTGGCCGAACTGGGGACGATGCCTGCTTGGTTGAGCTTTAGCTGCGCGGACGGCGAACGACTCAATCACGGCGAACGCTTTAGCGAAGCGGTGGCGCTTGCCAATGCCTCTGAACAGGTCGTCGCTGTTGGGATCAACTGCACCGCGCCACAGTACATCTTGCCCCTGTTGGAGAGCGCGGCCGGGCTGGCGCGCAAGCCCTTGTTGGTCTATCCCAATCGGGGAGAAGGGTGGGACCCGGTGAATCGCTGTTGGCTGCCGCTGGATGCGCCGGTCGATTTTGCCTCGCTTGCCTTGCGCTGGCGCAAAGCAGGCGCACGCTTGATTGGCGGCTGCTGTCGCACGACGCCGGAGGATATCCGGCTGATCGCGGCGGCGCTGCGTGGGCAGGGAATCAGTCCGGCTTAGGCGGGCACGCCAAAGAAGAGCCAACCAATATAGCCAAAATAGAGCAGCATCAGGAGCGCGCCCTGCCAGCGGACGAGTTGGGGGCGGCCTATGCGCGCCATCAGCACGACGAGCAGCGTTAAGGCGAGCATGAAGGGCAGGTCCGTGGTCAACATGTCTGGCGGCACGTTGAGCGGGCGCAGCAGCGCGGTCAGGCCGCCGATGAAGAGCATGTTGAAGAGGTTGCTGCCGATGATGTTGCCCACGGCGATGTCTGCCTCGTCATGCCGGACGGCAGTGATGGTGGTTGCCAATTCGGGCAGGCTTGTGCCGAAGGCGACGAGGGTCAAGCCGATGACCAGATCGCTAACGCCGAGGGCGCGGGCGATGGATTCTGCTGCGGTGACCAGCCACTCTGCGCCGACGATGAGCGCGGCGAGGCCGACGACGATCATGCCCGCGTCTTTAAGCGGGTGGGTGGTCGGTTGGTCGATCTCTCCACTGATAGACTCAGCGACCTCCATCGATTCCTGGGCATCTTGCAGCCGTTCGGGGTCGACGCGAACTGCTTTGTAGCTTGAATAGGTGAAGGCGAACAGGCCCAGTAAGAGGATGACGCCCTCGACGCGGCCGAATTGCCCATCCCAAGCAAAGGCGTAAAAGAGCACACTGACCAGCAGCAGCAGGGGCATTTCACGGCGGAGGATGTGGCGTTCGACGGGCACGACTGTAAGGACGGCGGCAACGCCCAGGATCAGGCCTAGATTGGCGATGTTGCTGCCGACGATGTTGCCGATGGCGATGCCGCTTGCGCCGTCACCTTCGAGGTTGGCGACGACGCTGACCAACAACTCCGGCAGACTTGTGCCGAATGCGACGATGGTGAGGCCGATGACGGCTGAGGGAACGTTCATGCGGATGGCGAGGCGGCTGGCCCCACTCACCAAAAACTCGGCTCCGCCTGTTAACAGGACGAAGCCGATGGCAAAGAGAAGAATGTCGGTTAATAGGGGCATGTTCTGTCCCGACTCTGTTGGGTTGGATAGGCAGGATTCGCCTGGCGCACCCTATAGGGAGGTCAGCGTGATGGTGGGCGCAGGCGGGGCGATGCGATCCGGCAGGGGGGAGACATCGCGCACGAAGCGCCCCTGCATACTCCAAGGCCCCGTCCAGGTAATTTCGGCTTCCACCAGGCGACCGCGCAGCGGCAGATCGCTGTCGATGAAGACCAGCTTGTTTTGGCGTGTGCGGCCGCGCCATTTGCCCTTGTATGACTCTTCGACCAGCACCTCTTGGGTTGTGCCGAGCAGACGGCTGTTGATCTCGGTCGAAACCTGCTCCTGCAACTGCTCCAGCAGCCGGTGGCGGCGCACCTTTTCTTCTTCGGGTACATCATCCGCCATGCGGCGTTCGCTGACCGTGCCCGGCCGCGGGCTGTAGCGGGCCAGGTGTACTTTGTCGAACTTGAGATCGGCCAGCACTTCATAGGTGCGCTCGAATTGCTCGGCGCTTTCACCGCAGAAGCCGACGATGATGTCGGTGTGAATGGCGGCGTTGGGCACGACTTCGCGAATATGGTGCACCAGTTCACGATATTGGGCGTTGGTGTAGCCGCGCTTCATGCGCTCCAGCACTTCATCATCCCCGGCCTGGATGGGCACTTCGATATGCTCGCAGACTTTGGGCAAATCGCGCACAGCCGTGAGGATGCGGTCGGTCATGTAGTTGGGATGGCTGGTGAGGAAGCGGATGCGCCAGAGGCCGTCAATTTCGTGGACGGCACGCAGCAGATCGGCCAGGTCGAAGCCTTGGCCGTTGTCGCCGGTGAAGGCGTCTACGCTGGCGCTGTTGCCTCTTTCGCCGCGCCAATCGTAGCCGTAGCGGTCGACGATCTGACCCAGCAGCGTCACTTCACGCACGCCTTGATCGACCAGGCCGCGCACCTCGTTGACGATCTCTTCGACGGGGCGGCTGCGCTCAACGCCGCGGCGGAAGGGGATGATGCAGAAGGTGCAGGCGTGGCTGCAGCCGTAGACGATGGGCACATGGGCCGCGACGGGCGCTTGCCCGCTGAGGGCCAAATGCTTAATCGACTGCTGCGTGCCGATGGGTTGGGCTTCGTCCTGCATACGGTAGCGGCTGACCAATTGCTCGCGTTCGAGTTCGGCCATTTCGGCGTTGATCTCGTTTTGGCGCAGGTAGTTGATCAGCGGCGTGGCTTCGCTGGGCGGCATGAAGACATCGACTTCGGGGTAGGCGTCAATCAGCTTCTGGGGCGGTTTGACACCGACCATGCAGCCCATAAGAGCGAGGGTGCGCGCCTGTTTGTCTTTACGCCGCCAGGGCTTGAGGCTGCCGAGCTTGCCGATGGCTTTGTCCTCGGCGCTTTGGCGCACAACACAGGTGTTGAGCACAACGACATCGGCCTCGTCGACATTGTCGGTGGGGCCGTAGCCGATTTTTTCCAACTCGGCGGCGACATGGTTGCTGTCGGCGATGTTCATCTGGCAGCCGATGGTCCAGATGTGGTATTTGCGCGCGGCGTCTGACCTTTTGTCGGTCGCGGCTTCGTGGGTAATGACAGGCCCGTTATGGGGCCGAATCTGTGACATAATCTTCTCCTGTGATCCGGTTTAGGCCGGGCAGGTTAAAAAACGTTTCGGTTACGAAGCTCGATTGTAGGCGCGGCGCAATCCCTCTGTCAAGCTGAGACAGGAGGCAGCGGGATTGCGCGTTGCGTTGTTGGGTTGAACCCTAGAATTAAAGGTGGTCACCCCACACATGTAGAGATTCGACCGGGCGATCTTGCGGGATGATCCGCCCGCCAGGTCGATTCTTAACCTTCATGGTTGCTACAAGCCGGGCTGTTGGGGGGCCGACTCGGTAACGGTTTCTGTGTGGGTCTGTGTGTGGGCCGCGGCAAGCTGAGTCCAGATGCGCTCGGCGGACTGCTGGCCTTGGTGTACGCAGTCGGGAATACCGATGCCGCGGTATGGGCTGCCGGTGACGTAGAGGCCGGCGGGCAGGGCGGCTTCGATGGCGGCGACGCGCTCCAGATGTCCTATGTCATACTGGGGCGTTGCGTTGCGCCAGCGATAGAGCCGGTGCATGACCGGCTCCGCGTCGATGCCCAGCAGTTGGCGCAGTTCGCTGCGCGCGATGGCGATCAGTTCGTCGTCGCTGCGGTCGACCATATCGGGGTTGCGCGAGCCGCCGAAAAAGACACGCAACAAAACATGGTCTTGGGGCGCGCGGTGGTCAAACTTGGTCGAACTCCAGGTGATGGCGTTGATGGGGCGCTTTTCGCTGCGCGGGATGACGACGCCAAAGCCGTTGAGCGGGTGGTGCACTTCGCTGCGGCGGAAGCCAAAGGAAAGGGTTCCGGTGCTGACATAACGGATGGTGGCGAGCAGGTCGGCTGCGCCCGGCGCAACGTCGGCCAGGAGATCGGCGCTGACATAGGCAGGGGTGGCGAGCAGGACCGCTTCAGCATTGACGACGCTGCCGTCGGAGAGGTGCAGTTGGTAACGAGGCGCTTGCTCACTGGGGTTGGTATCGCTGCGGGTGACGCGCTCGACGCCGGTGTTCAGGCGCAGTTCGCCGGTAAGGGCCGCGGCGACGGCTTTTACCAGCCCATGCGTGCCGCTGCGCAGGCTGACGAACATGGAGGTGGCCGCTTTGGGCGCGCTGTCGCTGTGGGCGGGCGCGCGGGTTCCCGCGCGGCTGTTGCGCGCGGCCAACATGCCGCGGATGAGGCTGCCATGCTTCTTTTCGATGTCGCGGAAGCGGGGGAAGGTGGCGAGTATGCTCTGTCGTTCGGCCTCGGCGTTGTAGATGCCGGACATCAAGGGTTCGGCGATCTTGTCCAATGCCTCGTCGCCCAGACGCCGCCGGATGAAGTCGGCCAGGGTTTCGTCGCTGTCGTCCTGGCGCTTGGGGATGAAGAAGTCTAGCCCCATGCGCAGCTTGCCCAAGGGCGAGATAAGGGGCGACAGGGCGAAGGGCATGAAGCGGGTGGGCACGATCATCATGACGCCGTCGGGCAGAGGCGTAGGCTTGCCCTTGTTGAGCACAAAGGTCTTGCGCTTGTGGTCATTGGTGCCAAGCAGATCGTTGTCCAGGCCAAGCTCACGCGCCAGTTGCAGCGCCCAGGGCTTTTGGGTCAAGAACGAATCGGGGCCGCCTTCGACGATGAAGGGGGTGTCGCCGAAGCCGTGGACGTGGTCGGTGACGATCTTGCCGCCTGGGCTGGGGCTGCGCTCGATCAAGGTGTAGCGCAGCGGGCGGTTTGCCTGGCGGGCGTGCTTCTCCAGATAGTAGGCCGCGGCCAGGCCGCTGATGCCGCCGCCGATGATGGCGACATCGACGGTGTCGTTTGCTGGGCGGTTTTGGGGTGTGTTGGTGGTCTCTGTCATGCGTTCCAAATGTTTCTAACTTACGTTTCGATATGGCCGCGGGCTTTGTCTGGTAAATCTATGTAAATCTATGCAATTCTGCGGATAGCCTGGCGCACAGTATAGCTTTGGCGTGTCGGGCTGTCAACGGGTGGGGGCATCGGGTTGGCAGGACAAATGACCTGGGCGTGACCTGCGAATCGCTGAAGGTTAGGAAGTTAATGGGGAATCAGGATCGCTGCCAGGATCGACCCTGAAGGCAAATCCCCGCATGAATGTAATGCCTATTATCAGCTACCGCTGCACAATAGGCCGCGCAAAGGGCCGGTTAAATTGCTCCCGTTTGCAAGCTGGAGTATCGTACCATTGCTGCCGTGCTTGCCCCTGTGGGGAGGCGTTGCGGTGCAGCAGATCGATGCCGGGCGCGCCGTGGGGGTGGTGCTTACGGGTGCTGCCGTCGGGCTAAGTAGAATCCAACACGCTTGACGCGCACAGACGCTGTCCGGAAAGGAATTTGCTGTTGTATCGCCAACCGCGTCCAATCCCTGTTCTTTCGCCGAAGGTGGGCGGCGACGATGAACACCACCCTTGGGGCTTGCTGCCTGCCAGGTTGTTCTACCTCTTCTTTTTCGCTGCCATCGGCAGTTTGGTCCCGTTTCTCAATGTTTACTTTGCGCGACAGGGGCTGAATGGCGCGCAGATCGGCTGGCTGGGCAGTATTGCGCCGCTGGTGGCGCTGACGGCGAATCCGATCTGGGGTGGGATTGCGGACCGCTGGCATATTCACCGGCAGGTGTTGGCGCTGTGTGCTTTTGGCGCGGGGGCTGTGTCGCTCTTGTTTTTGCAGGTCGACACCTTTTGGCCGCTGATGGCTGTGGTCGTGGTGTTGACTTTCTTTCGCACGCCGATTGGCGCGCTGCTGGACAGCGCGGTGCTGGATTATGTGCGGCGGACGGGTGGGCACTATGGCCGTCAACGCATGTGGGGCGGCGTGGGCTTTGTGGCGGTGGTGCTGACGCTGGGCAGGGTGCTGGGCGCGGAGCAGATGGATATTGCGTTCTGGCTGCACGCAGGGTTGATGGGGGTGTTGTGTACAGGGCTGGCGTTTGCCATTCCCATCCGCGGGCGTGAGACAACAGTGTCGTTGTGGCAGGGGTTGCGCATGCTCACAGGCAGCCGCCGTTATATGAGCTTTCTCGGCGCGATGGCGCTGTTGGGCATTGGCACGTCTAGCTATGTGAATTTCTTGGGGCTGCATGTGCTGGCCTTGGGCGGCGATGATGGGGCTGTGGCGATTGCGTGGGCGCTCAATGGTCTGGCGGAGATCCCCATCATGTTCCTGGGGGGGCGCTGGTTTGCCCGCTATCGTTACAGTCGGATGTTGCAGGTTGCCTTCCTGAGTTATGCAGCGGTGTGGCTGTTGATGGCACTGGCGCAGTCGGCCTATGTGTTGAGCGGGTTGGCCTTTTTGATTGGCATTTGTTATGGAACCATGTGGGTGTCGGCAGTGAACTATGCAGGGGAAGCGGCTCCGCCTGGTTTGAGCGCGACGGCACAGGCGTTGATCGGCGCGGCGCAAGCGGGGTTTGGCTGGAGCGTCGGCGCGGTGCTAGCCGGGTATGTGTGGGATGCGGCGGACGGCTCCGCGGTCTTCTGGATGGCGGTGCTGGCCGCGCTGGGGGCGGGCACGCTGTTTTGGTGGGGCAACCGCGCCCCTGTGTCACAACCGGCGCAAGCGGGCGGCACGCCGTGAGCCTGTGGTGTGTTGGGCGCTAACGGATTGCTAACATGACGCCAATACAATGTTGATTTACTTTTGCGCGGCGCTATGGTAGACTATCTGTGTACGGTTAGAGACTGTACATTAACAATATGGGGATGAACGGTTTCGACGGGGCAGGAGTTCTAGTAACTGCAGGCCGTAGAGCGTCGACTACGTTAAAAAGGCGCACACCCTATAAATGCCAACACTGGCAAACTCTTCAACTTCGGTTTCGCTAACGCTGCTCCTGCGGCGGTGGCGGCCTAAGTAGAAGGTCAGATCCCCTAGGGGATCTCGGCCCGTTCCGGTGGTGCTCGCAGGCCGGACGGTAGCCGCCATATACTGATGGGCTGCGGTGACTAGACGCCGATACGGTCACCTAAGCAGAATCGGCTAGCGCATCAAGCGGCCTTTGTCGCTTGAGGCCCGATGCGCGAAGCCTGCTAAAAAGCGACTATGTCTGTAGATGTTACTAGACGAATGTTTCGGACGCGGGTTCGAGTCCCGCCATCTCCACCTCTATTTTTGAGCGGTATCTTTTTGTGCGGTATCTGCGAAGCGGCCTGGCCTAACTAGTCAGGCCGTTTTCTTTTACCGTTTTCTTTTGTTGTGGAATCTAGTATAGTGTAGATGGCCTGGAGAGAGCGTCCAGGTTAAAGGGAAGGATACACTAGAGGAAGGTAGCTATGTTTTGGACAGACCTCTCGTTTTTGAACAGCGGCAGTGACCGGCAGCGCGACGCGTACCAGGCATTGATCGAACTGGATGTGTTCAGCGTCCTTTCCGAGTACGATCCGCAATTGACGGGCACGCTGCCGCTAGGGATCGAGACGCCAGAGAGCGACATTGACGTCATCTGTGAGGCGGAGAACCTGGACGAGTTCGACGAACTGGTGGAGGCGACGTATGGGTATCTGGATGCATTTGAGCAGCGGCGCAGCGTGAAGGAAGGAATTCCAACGTCGATCACCAATTTTCGCTACCACCGCTTTATG
>CAZZNG010000119.1:0-15670 GCA_964655505.1 uncultured Litorilinea sp.
CCGCAGTCAAACAGGTGTCATTCGAACTGCCCAAAGGACAGTTGATGGCCCTGCTCGGCCCCAGCGGCTGCGGCAAGACGACAACGCTGCGCCTGATCGCAGGTTTCGAAAGGCTCGACCGTGGCGAAATCGAGATCGGTGGTAAGCGAGTGGCCGGACCGGGCCTTCACCTGCCGCCGGAGCGACGCAGCATTGGTATGGTTTTCCAAGAGTACGCTCTATTCCCCCACCTAAGCGTCGAGCAAAACGTGCGCTTTGGCCTCCATCATTATGCCGGGGATGCGGATCGCCGTGTGGCCTTTGTGCTCGATCTGGTGGGCCTGACCGGCTATGAAAAGCGTATGCCCCATGAGTTGAGCGGCGGCCAGCAGCAGCGGGTGGCGTTGGCCCGTGCGCTCGCACCGGAGCCGGATGTGGTGCTGCTCGATGAACCCTTTAGCAACTTGGATGCCGGGCTGCGGGTGCGCGTGCGGGCCGAAGTACGCGCCATCTTGCGGCAAGCCAATGCCACAGCTATCTTCGTCACCCACGATCAAGAGGAAGCCTTGAGCCTAGTTGACACAGTTGCCGTGTTGATCGACGGCGTGTTGCGCCAGATGGGGCCGCCGCAACAGCTCTATCGCTCGCCCGCCGACCGGGATGTCGCTGCCTTCTTGGGTGATGCTAACTTTATTCCAGGCACGGCGCATGGTCGCCGGGTCAGCAGCGAACTGGGTGACCTTGAGTTAACCGCGGAGCATCACGGGCCGGTTGATGTGTTGGTACGGCCAGAGAGCGTTGCGGTCTCCCCCGCGCCTGCCGGTTCACCCGTGCGTGTGCGTAACATTCTTTTCTTCGGCCATGACCAACTCATCTCCCTGCAGCTTGCATCCGGCCAAGTGGTTGACGCTCGTCTGGGGCCGATGTATCATTTCGCAGTTGGGCAGCCTGTGCAACTACGTGTCGAGGGGCCGGTTGTTGCTTATCCACACAGCTGTGGTTAGCGTGTTGGGTGTCTATTTTATTTTGTATTTTGCTAGATAGGGATAATAATCACTATGCGAATTGCAATCGCCAACGATCATGCCGGCCTTCCTCTGCGCGCCGCGGTCATGGCCGAACTAGAAGAACAGGGCCATACCATCATTGACTTTGGCACCGATGCAAGCACATCCGTCGATTTCCCCGACTATGCCGGGCTTGTGGGGCGCGCCCTACAGCGCAACGAGGCAGACCGTGGCATACTGATCTGCGGCAGCGGCGTCGGCATGGCAATCGCCGCCTGCAAACTGCGCGGCGTACGCGCCAGCATTGCCCACGATACTTACAGCGCACACCAGGGCGTAGAGCACGACGGCATGAATGTACTCTGCCTTGGCGCTCGTGTCATCGGAGAGGCCGTCGCACGCGAACTCGTGCGCGCCTTTGTTCAAGCTACTTTCCAACAAGAGGACCGCTTCATTCGCCGCCTGAACAAGATTATGGAGATGGAATCGGCAGGCGAATAGCCACACGCCAAGGGGGATTCCCACATTATGAAACGAATTGAAGATCCGGTTCTGCTAGTTGTATTCGGCGCGTCGGGCGATCTATCCAAGCGCAAGTTAATCCCGGCCCTTTACCGCCTAGCCTATCAGAATCTGCTTCCCCCCAGCTTTACGTTACTGGGCTACGCGCGCACCGAGTACAGCGATGAAGAGTTCCGCGAACTGGCGTGCGAAGGGATCAAAGAACACAGCGATATTGGCTTTGATGAACACATCTGGCGCGGCTTTTCCCAAGGCCTCTTCTATCAAACAGGCAAATACGACGACAAAGCCGGCTTCGAAGCTTTAGCCAAACGCGTCACGGAGTTGGACCAGCAGCGCAACACCGGCGGGAATCATGTCTATTACCTAGCTACCCCTCCATCCGTCTTCAAGCCAATCGCTACGCTGCTCAACGAGGTTGGGCTTTGCCAGATCAAACACCACGGACACCGGCGCATTGTCATCGAAAAGCCATTCGGTCACGACCTGGAAAGCGCCAGAGATCTAAACGAACACCTGAGAAGTCTCTTTACCGAAGAGCAGATCTTCCGCATCGACCATTACCTCGGCAAAGAAACCGTTCAGAATATCCTTGTCTTTCGCTTTGGCAATGGGATTTTCGAACCGATCTGGAATCGCAACTATATCGATAACGTCCAGATCACCGTGGCCGAATCGCTCAACGTGGGCGACCGTGGCGGCTACTACGACAAGTCCGGCGCAGTTCGCGACATGCTGCAAAACCATGTAATGCAACTCCTGGCGCTCACAGCCATGGAAGTCCCGGTTGCCTTCGATGCAGAATCTGTGCGCGATCAAAAAGTCAACGTATTGCGCTCCATCCGCCCCATCGATCCCAAAGACGTGCAAAACTGGGTGGTGCGCGCACAGTACAGCACCGGCGTCAGCGAAGGCAAGGAGATACCCGGCTACCTCGACGAAAAAGGCGTGCCGCAAGACTCAACCACAGATACCTTTGTAGCCGCCAAGGTAGATATCGACAACTGGCGTTGGCAGGGCGTGCCCTTTTATTTGCGCACCGGCAAGGCATTGGCAGCCAAACTGAGCGAAATCAACATCATCTTCCGCAAACCCCCACAAACGCTCTTTCAGACGCTGGTCGGCAGTCGCAACAACACCCTCCCGCCCAGCAACGTGCTGACGCTTCGCATCCAACCGGATGAAGGCATTGGCCTGACCATTGAAGCCAAACGACCAGGACCGTCAGTCAATGCCGACCGTGTCGAAATGGATTTCTCTTATCGGGAGTACTTCGGCAGCCAACCGACTGCCGATGCCTATGAGCGGCTCCTGCTGGATGCCATCCTTGGCGACGCAACGTTGTTCATCCGCAGCGATGAAACCGAAATCGCCTGGGATCGGATTAACCGTATTCTCCGAGGTTGGGAGATGGAAGAGGCCCAGGCAAAGAAACGGGGGAAGCCACTGCGCCTGCCCAAGTACGCCGCGGGCACCTGGGGGCCGCGGGAGGCCGACGAGCTGCTAGCCAAAGAGTCGCGTCACTGGCGCAATCCGTCGCAGCTTCGCATTGCACACTAGCGCGCCTTTCGTGCAGTGTATCTGGGGAAAGAATAGCATATGAACCTATCTAAAGTGCCGGTCCTTCCGCGTTTGCCCGACGCCATCGCGCGCTTGGAAGATCTCGCCTACAATCTATGGTGGAGTTGGGACTCCGGCGCGCAAAACCTCTATGCGCGCCTTGATCCAGCCCTGTGGGCAACGACCAATCACAACCCGGTCAAGTTGCTGCACAGCATCGAGCAAAGCAAACTCGACGCCGCAGCCGAGGATGCGGATTTCATCGCGGCTTACCACGCGGTCATGGCTGATTTCGATGCCTACATGCAGCCGCGTACAGACACCTGGTACGCAGCCCATTATCCCGGACGCACGGATCAGATGATCGCCTACTTCAGCGCCGAATTTGGCCTGCACGAAGCCCTGCCCATCTACAGCGGTGGTCTCGGCATCCTCAGCGGCGATCACTGCAAAGCCGCCAGCGATCTAGGCTTGCCCTTCATCGGCATTGGTTTCCTCTATCCACAAGGCTACTTCACCCAGCGCATTGATGCCGAGGGTCGCCAGCATGCCGAATACGAAAAGATCGACTTTGCACAGGTGCCTGCTCGTCCTGCGCTTGATGCCAATGGGCAAGAAGTCTTGATTAACGTCGATCTGCCGGGTCGTACTGTCTATGCGAAGGTCTGGCGCATCCAGGTCGGGCGCATCCCCATCTTCCTGATGGACACCGATGTCGATCGCAACGCCCCCCAAGACCGCCAACTCAGCGCACGGCTCTATGGCGGCGACCACGAGATGCGCATCAGCCAGGAAATTGTTTTGGGCATGGGCGGCGTACGCGCCGTGCGCGCCCTCGGCTATTCGCCCACAGCCTGGCACATGAACGAAGGACATAGCGCCTTCTTGGGTCTTGAACGCGTGCGCATGTTGGTGCAGGAAAACAACCTCACCTTCGATGAGGCGGTCGAAGCGGTGCGCGCCAATACCCTCTTCACCACCCACACGCCTGTGCCCGCAGGCAATGATGCCTTCGCCTTTGAGCTGATCGACAAATTCTTCTGGCAGTATTGGGGCCAGCTTGGCATCACCCGTGACCGTTTCATCGAGTTCGCGCGCCAGGAACTGCCGTGGGGGCCGCAGTACAGCATGACCGTGCTGGCTCTACGCCTCAGCGCCTTTCACAACGGCGTGAGTGAGCTACACGGTCGTGTCAGCCGCAAGATGTGGAGTTTCCTTTGGCCCGACACCCCAGTAGAAGAAGTTCCCATCGGCGCTATCACCAACGGTGTGCATGCCAAGACATGGATCGCGCCGGAGATCGCAGAGCTTTATAACCAATACCTGAGCGCGGATTGGACCGAGCACGTTGAAGACCAGGCGACGTGGGATGCGGCGGCACAGATTCCCAACGAAGCGCTTTGGCAGGTACACAGCGCGGACAAAAGCCGGCTCATCGAGTTTGTGCGCAACCGCCTGCGCCAACAGCTTCTCCGCCACGGTGAAGGCCCTCGCCGCTTGGCAGAGGCCGAGCACGCGCTCAACCCCGATGCCCTCACGATCGGTTTCGCCCGCCGCTTTGCCACCTACAAGCGCGCCACGTTGATCTTCCATGACATCGACCGGCTCAAACAGATCCTCCATAACCCCGACCGGCCTGTCCAAATTATCTTCAGTGGCAAGGCGCATCCCGCCGATGAGCCTGGCAAGGCCCTCATCCAACAGGTCTACGACTTGAGCCAGCAGCCGGAATTCATGGGCAAGATCGTCTTTATCGAAAACTACGACATGAACGTCGCCCGCCATCTTGTGTCAGGTGTGGACGTCTGGCTGAACACACCGCGCCGCCCGCGTGAAGCCAGCGGAACCAGCGGGCAAAAAGCCTCGCTCAACGGCATCCCCAACTTCAGCGTCCTCGATGGCTGGTGGGCCGAAGGCTACGACGGGGAGAACGGCTGGGCAATTGGCGAAGAACGTGAGTACAAGGACGAAGCAACCCAGGACGAGGCAGACGCCTATAGCCTCTATCAAACCCTGGAGGATGTGATCATCCCGCTCTTCTACGAGCGCAACGCCGCGGGCGTGCCGGAAGGCTGGGTTTCGGTGATGAAGCGTGCCATCCAAACATGCGGCCCGCGCTTCAACATGCGCCGCATGGTGCTCGACTACATGGAGAAGTACTACACGCCCGCGCACGATGCAGGCGTCGCCTACCACAGCGACAACTATGCTCTGGCACGCGAGATCAGCGCCTGGAAGACCAACCTATACAACCGTTGGGCCAACGTGCGTATCGAACGGCCGCCGCTGCCCACCGCGCCGATTACCGTGGGCGATCAGCTGCCGCTGCGTGCCAAAGTATGGCTCGACGGACTCGACAGCAACGAAGTCGTAGTCGAAGCGGTCTACGGTATGCAGGATGCGCAGGGCAACCTTGTCTCCACAGCGACCATCCCCCTGTCCCAAGAGGGCAAAGATGAAGACGCCGTGGTCTACAAGGGCGATTTCACGCCATCAACCAGCGGCCCCTTTGCCATTGGCATCCGCGTGCGCCCCCAACACCCCGCGCTTATTCAGCCGATCCTGCCCGGCCTCATCCGCTGGGCTTGACCAGGGTATCGCCGCAGATCCGGGAAGGGCTTGGGGGCTTCCCGGATCTGCGGCAAGGACGTCTAGCGCCATGTGCGCGTCGAATCCCGCTCAATCAAACTCAAGGTGCGATCGCCGCCTGTAATCAAAATGCCTCGCTCAAACGGATGGACAAAGCCGCCAAAGCCTTGTTCCTTGTCCGTGGCCCAGCCGATTTCCTGCCGAACATCGGCATGCTCCCGCCACACTTTGCCAAAGCCGCGGATGGGCTGCCGGTAGCCGGTGGGCGGCGTAATTGCAGGGTCGAACTCCGCCTCCCCTTCGACAAAGGTATCGTCATACACCGCCCAACGATTATCGTTATAGATCACGTAGATCTGGCGCGTGTCCCCGCGCCAAAGCATCAGCCCGCCGGTGAACGTCTGGCGCGCCATCTGCACCGGGTCTGCTACCGGCTGCAAGGCCCAGCCAATCGCCTGTTGCAGCGCGGGATCGCTCTCCCAGCGGTTTGCCAATGTTCCCCCTGGTCGATACAGCCCCTCCGGCGGCTCACCTTGCAGCGGCTCCACCGTCGCGGTCGGAACCAGTGTGGGTGTCAGCATAGGGGTTGTTGTGGGTAGAGCTGTCGCCGTGACAGCCGCCGCAACAGCCGTCATGGTTGCAGTCGGAACTACCGCGGTTGGCGTCACACCCTCCGTGGGCACGACAAACCCGGGAGCAGGGGCCGCTTGCCGGCTGCCTCCGCTCTCCGCCTGCATCACCCAAATCTCGCCCGCGGCTGTACCCACAAAGAGCCAATGGGATGCTGCATCCGCACCGCGCGCCAGCGCCACCGCGGTCAATTCGTTGTTGTAATCCCGACCCTCAAGCCGCGCATCGGTCCAACGTGCCCACGATGCGCCCCCGTCCAACGTGCGCCATAAACCAAAGCGACTCATTACATAGATGGCTGGATCGTCTGGATAGTCCGGCGCGACCACAATTTGCTTGAAGAAATCATTCCCGGCGCGCCCCAACTCGGCCAACTGCCATGTGACGCCGCCATCCACCGTCACGCTGATCCCGTCTCCAAAGTGCGCGAGCCGCACAGGCAGATCCGTATCGGGGGTCCCCACGACCTCCGCCAGGGTAGGCAGCGAAAGCGACGAGGCCCCTGTCATTACCAGCGTCCAGTCCAGCCCGCGATTGGTTGATGTAAAAATCGCCATCCCTGAGTCCCAAGGTTCCAGCCGGTTGTATTCAGTCAAGGCCGCTACGCTGCCGCTTGTGGCGTAATCCGGCGCGACCATCACTTCCCGCACGCGCAGATAATCCATCCCCTGCCACATGGGCTGCCATGTCTCGCCCCCATCTTGTGAGCGCAAAACGCCCTCTCCTTGGTAGATCCGCGTCGATCCGCCCGCGAAGAGCGTTTGATCCTGTGCAAAGTCAGGCGAAATCGCCAGGTCAAGCACCAGCCCGTCGCCTTGCGGCAGCCCTCCCTGCAGCCGCACCCAACTGTCGCCGCCATCGGTTGAGCGCACGATTCCCTGACCCTCCACGAACGCAAACACGGTCTGATCATGGGCAAAATCCGGCGAAGGGACAATCGACGCCACCGGCTGGGTCAGCACCACATTCGCCACCGCTTCAGGCAGCACGGGTTCAGATGAGATTGAGGCCGTGCCACCCTCCTCCTGCATGATCAGCAGATCGCCCCCATCCCGCCCATAGAAGCGTCCGCTCTGCGCGTCATAGGCGTACCAGCAAAAGGTTGGAAACCGACCAATCGGCGCAAGCGTCGCCAGGTCCAACACATAGCCTTGATCGACAATCGCTTGGCGCGTCGTCGGGTTCACAAACACAGCATAGAGGCCATCGCGCAGCGCCACTTGCTCACGCGCCAGATCCTCCACAATGAAATTTTCGACCGCAACATAGCGCCGGTAAACAAGGTTGCGATAGAACTTGCCCTCAATAGGCGCTTGCAGGCGTGGCGTGCTGCTGCATGTAGCCTGGAAGAGATAAGGAACGTCGCCAGGTTCCAACGGGGCCAGTGTCTCGGCGTCGTAAAAACGCGGCGGCGGATTAAACCCAGGCCCCGCGCCGGTCGCAATGCGCCCCAGTTCGATCACGAGTAGATTTTCGTCGACAAAGACCGCGCCATCCTCTGCATACTCACACCCGTTGCAGAATGGTAGCCGCTGCCGCAACTGGTGGGGCAGCAGTTCGGCAATCACATCCCCGGTCGCCAGATCAAAGACCGTCGCACCCTCATGCAGCACAACCAGATCCCCGCGCACCGGGTTATAGACGGGGATGCCGGTCACGGTCAATTCGCCCGTCACTTCCAAGCTGTTGCCATCATAGATGCGCACAGGCGCTTGTCCCTCCCCTGCCGCAGAAGGTCGCCAAGGAGCGCCCGTGAAGAGTCGCTGCTGCGCGGCGTCAACCGCCACATGGGTCGCATTGGGCAGTTCGCCGATGACCGCTAACGTATCGAGATCGATCACATGGATCGACGACGCTTCCCCATCATCCCCGATCCAAAGGTCGGAATAGACGCCGGGATAGACATAGAGCCGCCGATTCGCCGCATCCACAAGCAACTCGCCGCCAAAGGGCACCTGGTCCGTCACCTGCAAACTGCTCTCATCCACCACAAACGTCTGGCGCGAACTGGAAACGAACAGCCGCCCGCCTTCTGCATCCCGCGCAAAGTCCATCAGATCGCCTGCTCTCGTAATCGACACGCGCGCCAGAAGCTGCGGATACGGTGTTGCAGCCACGCTGGATGGTGTCACGTTGACGGGTGCAGCGGTTGGCGCTGGTTGCTGCGCCGGTGCAGACGCGGTCACCCCCGGCCCCCACACCAATGCGCTGCCTGCAACAAGCAAACCGAGCGCGAGAATCAATGCGGTGCTAAGATGTTTCACAGGCTGGCTCCTCTGCATAAATGGTCGCCCATGACAGGGCTGGCGAGGCGAGGCAAACAGGCGACTCTATGTTATGATGCAGTCCAAAGACGTTTCCGGCAAGCGTCCCGTTCCGCCGGACACACCGGCAATTTATCGGCCATTCATTTGCACAGTCAATCAGTTGTCTTCTTCAAATGACCGACGCCACTTCTCAACCTCGCGCCCTGGATGGCATCACCATCGTCGACTTCTCGCGTGTCCTGGCTGGCCCCTATGCGACCATGCTGCTGGCCGACTTCGGCGCG
This sequence comes from uncultured Litorilinea sp., assembly GCA_964655505.1. Classification (GTDB taxonomy): domain Bacteria; phylum Chloroflexota; class Anaerolineae; order Caldilineales; family Caldilineaceae; genus QEUY01. Next base: position 8,839 of record CAZZNG010000119.1, read on the forward strand.
ACAGTCATCAAGATCGAGCAGCCAGGTCGCGGCGACGACACGCGCAGTTGGGGTCCGCCCTTCACTGCCGCAGGGGAAAGCGCCTATTTCCTCTGCGCCAACCGCAACAAGCGCAGCATCACGCTCAACTTGAAACACCCTCGCGGCCGCGCCATCGCCCTTGATCTCATCCGCCGGGCCGATGTAGTCGTCGAGAATTTCAAAGTCGGCGACATGGCGCGCATGGGCCTTGACTACGCCACAGCCTGCCAGGTCAACCCCGCGCTCATCTACTGCTCAATTACCGGCTACGGACAAACCGGCCCCGACGCCCATCGCCCTGGCTACGACGCGGTCATCGAGGCGGAAGGGGGCATTATGAGCATTACAGGCCCGGCAGACAGTCATGGCGCAGGCGAGCCATACAAGGTGGGCGTCGCCATTGCCGATATCACCGCGGGGCTGCACGCCGTCACCGCCATCCTCGCCGCCTTGCACCATCGCACCCGCACCGGCGAAGGCCAATATATCGACATTGCCCTGCTCGATACGCAGGTCAGTTGGCTCGCCAATGTTGCCAGCGCCTACCTCGTTTCAGGCGTACCCCCGCGGCGCTACGGCAATGCCCATCCCTCAATTGTCCCTTATCAGGTGATGGCCGCGGCCGATGGTTATTTGATGCTGGCTGTCGGCAACGATCACCAATTTGCCGCACTCTGCCAAGCGTTAGGCTGCGGCCAGTGGGCACAGGATGAACGCTTTACGACCAATGCCCGCCGGGTCCAACATCGGGGGGCGCTCTTGGCGCTGTTGGAGCCAGCCTTTGCCCGGCGTACCATTGCCGAACTGACCACCCTGCTTGGCGAAGCAGGCGTGCCCTGCGGGCCGGTTAACGATATCCCCACAGCACTCGCCATGCCCCAAGTCGTTGCGCGGCGCATGGTGCAACAGGTCGAGGATGGAGCCGGGGAAACAGTGCCCCAGATCGGCCCAGTGCCCAAGATGAGCGTGACGCCCCCACGCATTGAAACAGGCCCGCCTCGTCTCGGCCAAGATACCTCGGCAGTACTAGAGCAACTTCTTGGCTACACGAAAGAAACAGTCGAGGAGCTACGCCAACAGCAGGTGATCTAGCCCCAACCGCTGCAAAGCTGCTCGGCCAGTAAATGATAGCTTGTCAATGACAGAATAAGGAGTCAGTATGGATTTCGCCCTAACCGAAGAACAAGAGATGATCCAAGACGCTGTGCGTAAATTCGCCCGCGCCAAGATCCTCCCCAATGCACGTCAGTGGGAACGCGACCAAGCCTTCCCGCGCAGCCTCATCACCGAAATGGGCAAGCTGGGCTATTTGGGCGTGCCCATTCCCGAAGAGTACGGCGGAGCAGGTCTAGACTACATCGCCGAAGCAATCGTGTTCGAGGAAGTCGGCTATGCCGATTCAAGCGTGCGCACGACCCTCTCCGTACAAATGTCGCTTGTAGAACTGACCATCCTGCAATGGGGCACGGAAGAACAAAAGCAGACCTACCTGCCCAAGCTGTGCAGCGGTGAATGGATCGGCTGTTTCGGCCTCACCGAGCCAAACGCCGGGTCCGACGCAGGCAATGTGCAAACCACAGCCGTGCGCAAGGGCGACGAGTGGGTGCTAAACGGCCAGAAGGTCTGGATCAGCAACGGCACCATGGCCGATGTCGCCATTATCTTCGCCCAGACAGAACCCGGCTCCAAGTCGCGTGGCATGGTTGGCTTCCTTGTGGACACCAAGAGCCAGGGCTATAGCACACGCAAGATGACCGGCAAGCTCGGCCTGATTGCCAGCGACACCGGCGAAATCTTCCTCGATAATGTGGTGGTTCCCGACTCGGCACGCCTGGGCGAAGTGGGTGAAGGCTTCAAGATCGCCATGAGCGCGCTGGACAATGGCCGCTACGGCGTTGCCAGCGGTTGTGTCGGCACAGCCCAACACGCGCTGGACGCCAGCGTTCGCTATGCGAAGGAGCGCGTCGCCTTCAACCGCCCCATCGCGGGCTTCCAGTTGGTTCAAGACATGCTCGCCCAAATGAAGGTGAACGTGGAAGCAGCCCGTCTCCTCGTCTATCAGGCCGGTTGGGTCAAAAACAAGGGCGAACGCAGCACCATTCCCGTCTCCATCGCCAAATACTACGCCACCGAGATCGTCAAACAGAATGCCGACATGGCGATCCAGGTTCACGGCGGCTACGGCTACTCCGACGAGTACATTCCCGAAAAGCTCTGGCGCGACAGCCGCGTTGCCAGCCTCTACGAAGGAACAAGCCAGATCCAAAAGCTGATCATTGGCCGTGACCTGACCGGCATCGCAGCCTTCGAATAGACCCGATTTGTAAACTACCCGGAAGCGCCAAGCCTCCGGGTAGTTCGATCAGCCACAAGATTGAGCCTGCGATAAGCGCACTGCCCCAAGCCCCTGCTGCCGGCTGCGCCACCAAATCCCCGGCAGTCGCGCCACCTTGCCCCAGGTGGACACCGAGGCGCGCCCCGCAAAGACATCATACTGCCGCCGTTCGATCTCCCCCAGAATAGCCTGATACAACTCAGCCGCCGCGCTAACGGCGAAGCGCCCATCCGCATTCAAATAGGCAATGCCGGGCATCGCTTCTGCATAAAGCCGTCGATTGCGTTCAATCTGAAAACGCATCAGCGCCCGCCATGCCGCGCAAACATACCCCTGGGCGATCATCTCTGTATCGACGCCAAAGCGCGCCAAGTCTTCGGCAGGCAGATAGAGCCGCCCTGCCCGCCAATCTTCCGCAACATCGCGCAAAATGTTGGTGAGTTGCAGCGCCACGCCCAATTTGATGGCATAGCGGATCGCTTCCGGCGATGAGCAGCCGATAATGTACATGCTCATCAGCCCCACGGTTGAAGCCACGCCGTAGGCATAGGCGGCCAGGTCGTCGAATGTCTCATACCGCTGTGGCACAAGGTCCTGCGCAACGCCATCGATCAGTTGTTCGACATAGCGCATGGGGATGCCATAGACGCTGCGCGTATGCGTCCACGCCACGCCAACCAAATCATCTTCTGGTGGATGAGAGGAAAGAATGCACTCGCGCCACGCATCCAGCCGTGCCGCCTGCCCCGCGCTTGGGCTATCAACCATATCATCCGTGACCCGGCAAAAGGCATATAACGCGCGCACCGCTCTACGTTTTTCCACAGGCAAAAAACCCGACGCCAGGTAGAAGGATTTGCTATGGACCGCGGTCACAGCCTCACAGTGGGCATAGGCTCGCGCCAACAAATCGGGCGCAATGGCGCGCTGTCCATGCAAGGCGTCATCTTGCGACTCGCAGAGATGGCGCGCCTCATAGGCACGTACCAACAGCGCATTTTCCCAAGCGTAGGTCTGTACCTGCATGATTGTCTCCCGTTAAGCACTGTACTTGGGCGTCAGCCTGCGGATACGCGCTGCAGGCCAAAGGATAGGCTAGAGTCTATTCATGCACGGCAAACTGCCAAGTAGACCCTGACGGTGTAGAATGTAGCGAAAGTATCATAGCGCGCCAGGTGCGTCAAGGTAGCATCCATACATTTTTCACCCTTTGTACAATCATCACCCACGCAACATTATGCAAAGCATTGACACCCATAGGCCACCATGCTATGCTACCCAGACATCCACGCGAGCACATCGCCATGATCACGTCCTGTGCGCGCCGCTAACCGTCACCAATTTACAGCCCAAGCAACTCAAGCAGGTTAAAGCTCAATCACAAGCCAACTGAGGAGCCAACATGCGCATCATCATCACCGGCGGCACCGGGTTAATCGGCACGGCACTAGCCAAAAGCCTCGTCAGCGACAACCATGAAGTGATTGTGCTCACGCGCAATCCCAACCGCCAAACCGGCTTGCCCTCAAGTGTGCAGCTCGTCCAGTGGGACGCCGAAAGCGCGAGCGGGTGGGGCACACTGGCGGATGGAGCCGACGCGATCGTCAATCTGGCTGGCGAAGGCATTGCCGAAGGCCGTTGGACACCAGAGCGAAAAGAGCGCATCTACAAGAGCCGTATCAACGCGGGCAAAGCCGTCATGCAAGCGATCCACGCCGCGCAAACCAAGCCCAAGGTGTTGGTCCAAGCGTCAGGTATCGACTATTACCCAGACATGGGCGACGCGATCATCACCGAAGAGCAAGGTCCAAGTAGCGAGTTCCTCGGCCAAGTCTGTTTCGATTGGGAATCCTCCACGTCTGAAGCAGCCGAATTGGGCGTACGCTGGGCCGCCATCCGCTCCGGCATTGTCTTGAGTAACGAAGGCGGCGCATGGCCGCGCATCGTCCTCCCCTTCAAACTCTTTGTCGGCGGCCCCATAGGCAGCGGTAAGCAATACTGGCCTTGGATCCACATCGACGATGAGGTCGGCGCGATTCGCTTCCTGCTGGAAAACGAACATGCCCACGGCGCATACAACCTGACCGCGCCCAACCCCCTGCCCAATAAAGTCTTTGCCCAAACCCTCGGCAGGGTCATGGGCCGCCCCGCGTTGATGCCTGTTCCCGGCCTTGCGCTCAAACTTGCCTTTGGCGAGATGTCCACGCTCTTACTTGGCGGTCACCGCGCCATCCCCAAACACCTGGAGGCAGACGGCTACGCCTTCAAATACCCAACAGTAGAGCCAGCCTTCCGTGATCTCACGTAACACGATCTGGGGCAGCCCGGCATGAAATACAACCACCGTTTCAAAATCGCCGCAGATCTAGGAGCAGATCTCGATACAGTGCGCGCCTTCCACCAACGCGCCGCCAGCATGGCGGCCATTACGCCGCTGCCTGTGGTTGTTGTCATGCACGAATCACCCACGCTGCTGCGCGAAGGGGATGAAATGGAATTCACCCTCTGGCTCGGTCCCATTCCGCTGCGCTGGCGCGCCCGCATCGAAAATGTCACCCCAACCAGCTTTGACGACCGCCAACTCATCGGCCCTTTTAAGGCCTGGCGGCATCGCCATGCTTTCGTTCAAGCAAGCGAAAACCAGGTCGAGGTGCTGGACGAAATCACCGCGCACCTGAGTGATAACTGGCTCAAGAAACTGCTCGGCATGGGCATGTGGTTGAGCATGCCCTTCCTCTTCACCTATCGCGGTTGGAAGACCCAGCAACTGCTCAAGCAGCAGCGCCGCGCAGCGTGCATCCAAGCAAGTAGCCAAGGCAAGTAGGCAAAAGCTGAGAAGGAAGAAAATTATGCAGCGCAGCAGCAAAATTAGTATCGTCGGCAGTGGTTTTGTTGGCGCGACCGCGGCCTATGCCATGGTCATGGGAGGGGTTGGCCGCGAGATCCTTCTGGTCGACATTGACGCGGCGCGTGCCCAAGCCGAAGCCGATGACATCCGCCACGCCGTGCCCTTTGCCCAGCCTGTCAACATCGCCGCCGGGGGCTATGAACAGATTGCCGGTTCCAGCGTTGTCGTGCTAACCGCGGGGGTCAATCAGCAGCCCGGCGAAACACGCCTTCACCTCCTGGACCGCAATGCCGCCATCTTCCGCGCCATTGTGCCCGAAGTCTTGCGCCACGCGCCCGACGCCACCCTGGTGGTCGCCACCAACCCAGTCGACATCATGACCCACCTCACAACCCTCTACGCCGAACAACAAGGCGCAGACCCCAACCGCGTCGTCGGCTCCGGCACAACACTCGACACCGCGCGCTTTCGCACACTCCTGGCCGCACACCTCGGCGTCGACGCGCAGCACGTCCATGCCTACGTGTTGGGTGAACATGGCGATTCCGAAGTATTGGCCTGGTCACAGGTGAGCATAGGCGGCATCCCTCTTGAAGACTACTGTCGCAGCCAGGGCGTGACGCTGGACGAAACCGTACGCAGCCGGATAGACGAACGCGTGCGCCGCGCCGCCTATCACATCATTCAAGGCAAGCGCGCCACCTATTACGGCATCGGCGCGGCCCTGGCGCGCATCGTCAGCGTCATCCTGCGCGACCAACGGTCGCTCATGACCGTCTGCTCGCGCATCGATGATGTAGAAGGTGTGAAGGACGTCACCGTCGCGCTTCCCCACCTCGTAGGGGGCCAGGGCATTCTCTCAACACTGTGGCAGTCGCTGGAGGCCCCCGAACGTGAAGCCCTGCGCCGCAGCGCACAGATCGTCAAAGACGCCATCAACAGCATCCATATCTAGACAGTTCATGTTCAAGATATGGATATAGCTTATACATCCTCTCTCTACCCCATCCGAGCATTCCAAATTACCCCGCAGCCTGCTTGGCGTAGCTGCGCCGCAAGCCTGCTATAGCCCATCGATACAGACAACTTCCCCTTTGCTCGTCCCTTTGTGCGTATGCAGTGGTCACCAAGAGGCAGCCGCCGCACGCATGTGACGCACAACGCCCGCTTTCTATCCCCCCGCATACACTTTTTCTGTACAAGAATACCTAACAACCACGCCGCCAACCTGTATAGTTGAGCCGGGGTATAGGAAGTAGGAACGAGGAGCCGCGGACGGTCTTGTCTGCCGGCCAATCTCGGACAGAGTCTGAAGAAGGAAGCGAATCATGACTAGCATACGAGAAGAACCACGCAACGCAAACGCCGCGACGACCACTGGGACGACCGCGGGGGATACGCCACAAGTAGAAGTCTATGACAACGACAAGCCGAGCACGACGCGCATCATGCAGGACGAGGAGCGCACCCACCCGGCAAACAGCACCTATGGCACGTCCACCAGAGCCAGCGTCCCACAGCCGCGGTCCGGCACGAACTGGGGGTCCATCATCTTGGGCATCCTGGTTATCCTGGCGCTGATCGCACTCATTATGTGGATCTTCTAGGGCAGCACGCCTCCATTCGCT
>CAZZNG010000120.1:0-15651 GCA_964655505.1 uncultured Litorilinea sp.
GCGTTGGGCATGGCCCAGGAAAGCGGCACGCTCCTGCGCTGGCTCAAGGCCGAGGGCGATGAGGTGACTAAGGGCGAGCCGTTGATGGAGATCGCCACGGACAAGACGGACGTGGAGATCGAAGCGCCTGCTTCGGGCGTGCTGCGCCATGTGACCGCGCAGGAGGGCGATGAAGTGCCCGTGGGCCAGGTGATCGCGTGGATCACCGCGCCGGGCGAGGCGTTCACGCCGCCTAAGTCCGAAGCCGCGCCCTCATCGGCACAGCCTGCCGCCCCGCCGTCTGCATCTCCGTCTGCACCCTCGCCTGTACCCTCACCGGCCCAACCTGGGAGCGTTCCACCGGCAGTTAGCCCGGTGGCCGCGCGCGTGGCCGCGGAGCATGGGGTGGATTTGCAGCAGGTGAAGCCCGCGGGCGCGCGCATCCAAAAGGAGGATGTGCTGGCGCACCTTGCCGCGCAGCAGGTGACGGATCAGCCCCCAGCCGGTGGGCGCGTGCTGGCATCGCCCAAGGCGCGGCGTCTGGCCCAGGAAGCGGGCGTCGATCTGGCGACGATTTCCGGCAGCGGCCCGGAAGGGGCTGTGCTGGCCGAGGATGTGGCCGCGGCACAAGCGCGGACGGTGGAGGCCGGGCCGGTCGTGCAGCCGCTGCCTCCAGCCGCGGGCCAGGAGATCCAGGTGGCGCGGCGCTGGCAGATCATGGCCGCGCGCTTGACCGAAAGCTGGACGACGGTCCCCCATTTCTACTTGACGCGCGAGGTGGACGCGTCGCGGCTGGTAGCGTGGCGCGCCGGCGCGCAGGTCGAGGGACAGCCCAAAGTCACCTACAGCGATCTGATCGTCAAGGCTGTGGCGATGACGCTGCGCCGTCACCCGCGGCTCAACGCGGGGTGGATCGACGGGCGCATCATGGGCAATGACGCGGTCCATGTGGGGCTGGCTGTGGCGGTTGAGGATGGGCTGCTTGTGCCGGTGATCCGCCACACAGACCGTCTGGGCGTGGGCGAGATCGCCGCGGCGCGTGCGGACATTGTGAGCCGCGCCCAGGCCAATAAGCTGTCGGTGGAGGATCTGCAAGGCGGCACGTTTACCATCAGCAACTTGGGCATGTTTGGCGTGGATCAGTTCAACGCCATCGTCAACCCGCCCCAGGCCGCAATCTTGGCGGTGGGGCGCATTGCCGACCGGGTGGTGGCAGTGGATGGGCAGCCTGCCGTGCGGCCCATGATGACGTTGACGCTCTCATGCGATCATCGCGTGGTGGATGGCGCGCGCGGCGCGCAGTTCTTGGACGATCTGGCCGCGGCGCTCGAAGAGCCGCTGCGTCTGCTTGGTTGATGCACGCCATTGGACACAGGGGCACTGTTCGGCGCGCTCGCCTGGTGGGTGAGCGCGGGTGTAGTGGTGGTGACGCTGGTCGGCGTGGCTGTGGGGCGCTATCCAGGGCTGCGCATGAACCGCGCCACGATTGCGCTGACCGGCGCAACCGCGCTGATCCTGCTGGGCGCGCTGTCGCTGGAAGAGGCCTATGCCGCGCTCGACCTGGACACGCTGACGCTGCTCTTTGCCATGATGATCCTGAACGTCAATCTGCGGCGGGCAGGCTTCTTCGAACTGGCCGGTGAATGGGTGGTGCAGCGGGCCAAGTCACCGCGCCAACTGTTGGCGCTGTTGATCGGCACTGCGGGCGTGCTGTCCGCGCTCTTTCTCAACGACACGATTGTGCTGGTCTTTACGCCGCTGGTGTTGGACATCTGCGCTGTGGTAGAGCGGCGACCACTGCCCTATCTGGTTGCCCTGGTGATGGCGGCCAATGTGGGGTCGGTGGCGACGATCACGGGGAATCCGCAGAACATGATCATTGGGGTGGCGTCGGGCATTCCGTTCGCCACCTTCACGGCGCTGCTTACGCCCGCCGCGGTGGTGGGCTTGGGCATCATTTGGGTGATCGTGGCTGGGGTTTATCGTGAAGACTTTGCCCCAGTGCGCCTGCAACGCAAGGCCTATGTGCCGGTGCAAATCGAGCGGGCGCTGCTGCGCAAGAGTTTGATCGCCACGGGCGTCATGCTGGCCGGTCTGCTGTTGGGGATGCCCATTCCGCTGGCCGCGCTGGCTGCCGCGGCGCTGCTGCTGATCTCCAGGCGCATCGAGCCGCGGGGGGTCTTTCAAGAGTTGGATTGGTCGCTGCTGGTCTTCTTTGCCGGGCTGTTCATGGTGACCGGCGCGCTGGCGCATATGGGGATCGGCGAGCGCTTGTTTGCGCTGGTGCAGCCGTTGGCGGCGCGCGGCATTGTGGCGCTGGCTGCTTCGGGCGTGGTCTTGAGCAACTTGGTTTCCAATGTGCCCGCGGTGCTGCTCTTCCGGCCTTTCGTGCCCAGTTTCCCAGAGCCTACTGCGGCCTGGCTGACGCTGGCGCTGTCGACCACCTTCGCCGGGAATTTGACCCTGTTGGGGTCAGTCGCCAACCTGATCGTGGCGGAGATCGCCATGCACCGCGGGGTGACGCTTTCCTTTGGCGAGTACCTGCGTACCGGGCCGATTGTGACGCTGCTGACGCTGGTCGCGGGGGTTGGTTGGCTCTATCTGATTCTGTAGCAATCCAGTTCTGTCGCATCCTAGGCTGTGGCCGCGCGGATGGTGCGCGAGCGGTGGCAGCCTGCTGAAAGTGAGCTTCTTTCTATGCAATTGAGTTGTCTGCCGGTATCGCTCTATCCTGAATTGAGCGCGGGGCGCATGACGCTGGCCGATTGGTTTGCGTTTGCCGCGGAACTGGGCTTGGATGGGGCGGATGTGAGCGTGGTGCATCTGGCTTCGACCGACGCCGCTTATCTGCGCCAGGTACGCGCACAGGCCGCGGATCAAGGCATCCAGATCGCCATGCTGGTGACCTATGCCGACTTCACCCACCCCGACGCGGACGAACGCAGCCGCCAGGTGGACGAACTGCGGCGCTACATTGGCACGGCGCGTGAACTGGGCTGTTCCTTGATTCGCGTGACCGCGGGCCAGGCCCATCCGGGGCTTGAGCGCGACGCCGCGCTGGAGTGGGCTGTCAGCGGCTTGACTGCCTGCTTGGACGAGGCGCGGCAGGCCGGGGTGACGCTCTGTTATGAGAACCACACCAAGGGCTATGCGTGGACGTATAACGACTTTTCGCAGCCTGCCGAGATCTTCTTGGAGATCGTCCGGCGGACAGCGGACACGGATCTACGCATCCTGTATGACACGGCCAACACGCTGGCCGCGGGGGACGATCCGCTGGCAGTTCTGGAGGCAGTGCGCGAGCGGGTCGCCATGATCCACACCAACGACATTGCGCGGGCCGGTCACTTTGAGCCGGTGGTGCTGGGCGAAGGCGTGGCCCCGATTGTGGACATCTACCGTATGATGGTGGAGATCGGCTTCGACGGCTGGATCAGTGTGGAGGAGGCGGGCAAGCAGGGCAAAGAGGGCTTCCGCCGCGCCATTCCCTATGCTGACCGGGCGTGGGTCGAAGCCGGTGGGACGCCGCGGCGCAAGGCGGCCCGCCCGTCCAACGCTTAACGCTGCGCTTGAAGAGGATGGTTTCCTGCTACCCGTTATTTGCACCACCCGTTATTTTACCCAATCGTCAACCCGTCTAACGGAGGCACTGGATGAGCATGTTTCAAGGGGCATGGCCTGCGCTGTTGACGCCTTTTACCGCCGATGACCAGGTCAACGTGCCTGTGCTGCGCGAACTGACCGACTATCTGATTGGCAAGGGCATCGGCGGCTTTTATGTGTGCGGCAGCACCGGCGAAGGCGTTTATATGACGGTTGACGAGCGCAAACTCGTAGCCGAGACGGTGATCGACCAGGTTGCCGGTCGCGTGCCGGTGGTCGTGCATGTGGGATCGATGGTGGCGCGCGATGCAGAGGCGCTGGCCTGCCATGCGCAGGACGCGGGGGCCGATGCGATTGCCAGCATCATCCCGCCCCAGTTCGCGCAGGTGGACAGCATCTATGACTACTATCAAAGGCTGGGCGCGGCCGCGGCCAATATGCCCCTGTTGACCTATATTTTCGGCGGGCCGATGGACGCGGTGGCGTTGATGCGCAAGCTGATGTCGATCCCGACTGTGGCGGGCAGCAAGTACACCGGCCCCAATATGCACGAATTTCGCATGATCGTGGACTTGGAGGGGGAGTACAGCGGGCCGTATCAGTGGACGGTCTTTTCGGGCATGGACGAGGAATGTTTCTTTGCGTCGCTCTTTGGGGCGCATGGCAACATTGGCTCTACGCTCAACTACATCCCCGGCGTCTACCGCGAGATCCACGCGGCGCGCGCGGCGGGCGACATGGACAAGGGGACGGACCTGCAACTGCGCGCCAATGAGGTGACGCGCATCCTGTTCAGCTTTGGCTTTATGGGCGCGATGAAGGAAGTGATGTCGCTGATTGGCTTTGACTGCGGGCAGCCGCGCTTGCCCGCGCGGCCCTTTGACCCAGCGCGACGGGGCGACCTGCGCAAGCAGTTGGAGGCCGCGGGCTTTGCCGACCTGGCGGCGATGTAGCCGCCTCGCGAACTGGACGGCAGAACATAAAACAAGGTACACGGAACAAGGTACACGTAGAAGGAACAGAACGAGAATGACGATTCGAGTGGGCTTGATCGGGTGCGGCAAGATTGCCGACGCCCATGCTCAAGGATATTTGGCGCGGCCCGACCTGGCGAAGGTTGTCGTGTGCAGCGACGATTGGAGCCGTGACGCGGCGGAACAGATGGCCGCGAATGTGGGCGGCGCGGATGTGAGCAATAGCTGGGAAGAGGTGGTGGCGCGCGAGGATGTAGACGCGGTGTCGATCTGCATGCCCCACTATCTGCACCTGCCGATTGCGCTGGCCGCGGCCAAAGCAGGGAAGCACATCATTGTCGAGAAGCCGATGGCGATGAACGTGGACGAGGCCAAGCAGATGGTCGAGGCGTCGGCTGCCGCGGGCAAGGTTCTCATGACCGGGCAGAACCAGCGCTTTATGGAAGAGCACTTGGCTGTCAAGGAACTGATTGACCAGGGCGCGATCGGCAAGGTGGTGGCGGTGCGCTTCGACTGCAACCAGTTCTTGCGCAACATGTACCCCGAAGGCAGTTGGATGTTCTCCAAGGAAAAGACCGGCGGCGGCATGGTGATCTGCACGGCTGTGCACAAGATTGACCTGCTGCGCTACTTGTTTGGCGATGTGAAGCGTGTCTCGTCTTTCCTGGGCAATACCGGCTTGAATCACAAGATGGACAATGAAGACATCGCGGCCATCATCATGGAGTTCGAGAACGGGATTATTGCCGAGGGTTTCTATCTCTTTGCTGCCTATAAGGTGCCGATTCCAACCACGACGGGCGAATTGACCATCATTTACGGCGACAAAGGGATCATTCACAACGTCAACGGCTGGTATATCTACAGCACCGAGGTCCCCCAATACAGCGGTGGGCTGACCAAGTTGGAACTGCCCCACCCACCCTATCGCGATTCAATCAAGGCCGAGATTTCACACTTCTTGGAGTGTATCCGCGACGGCAAGGAGCCGCTGACCTCGGGCCGCGATAACTTGGGCACGATGGCAGTGATCGATGCCGTCTATCGCAGCGGGGCCAATGGCACGGTTGAGGATGTGCGCTGGTAGCGTTCCAATAGAAATGGTTGTTATACAGCTTGCGTCGCGTAAGTGAGCGTGGGTGCAGGCGCGAGAAAAAGTTAAAGGAGTTAGCATGAGCCAGTTGGTAAGCTTTGATTTAACGGGGAAGGTCGCTGTCGTCACTGGGGCCGGGCGCGGCATCGGCAAGTCGATTGCGCTGGCCTTGGCGGAATATGGCGCGGATCTGGCCTTGGGCAGCCGCACGACCGATGAGAGCGAAGTCACGGCGGAAGAGGCGCGCAAAATGGGCCGCCGCGCCGAGGTCTGGTCGCTCGACGTGAGCAAGGTCGAGAGCATCCGCCAGTTCGCGGATCAAGTGTTGAATGCGTTTGGCAAGATCGACGTGCTGGTCAACAACGCGGGCTACAACACGCCCAAGCCTGCATTTGATTACACCGAAGAGGAATTCGACTATATCTCCGACGTGAACTTCAAGGGCGCGTACTTCATGTCCACGATTGTGGCAAAGAGCATGGTCGAGCGCCAGGTCGAAGGCAGCATCATCACCATTACCTCCCAGGCCGGTGTCGTGGGGGGGCCGCTGCGCAGCGTCTATGGCGCGGCCAAGGCCGCGGCCAACCACTTTACCCGCACCTTTGCCGCGGAATGGGCCGAGCATAAGATTACGGTGAATTCGGTTGCGCCGACCTTTACGCGCACGCCGTTGCTCGAAGAAGCGGTGAAAAACCCCTCCTTTGCCAAGAATCTGGAAAAAGTGCCCATGGGCCGTATTGCCGAGCCGGAAGAGATCGCGGGCGCGGTGGTCTATCTCGCGTCGCCCTCTGCGCGCATGGTCACTGGACAGGTGCTTTGCGTGGACGGTGGCTTTACAGCGGTCTAACTTGATTTGCTGGGTTGTCATGCTGGGGCGGGATCAACCTGCCCCAGCGTCCTTTTGGATGGCCGCCAGGGATGATCTACACAGTGATCTATGATCGATGCGCTGATCGACGCGGCGGCTCATCTGCTCCTGATCGATTCCTCACCTGACCTAGATGGAGGCAACAAGATGGCGGGCAAACTGCGCGCCGGGGTCATTGGCTGCGGCGGCATCAGCCGTAACCATGTCGCGGGCTATTTGAACTGCGGGCGCTATGACGTGGTGGCGCTGGCCGATCTGAATCCGGACGCGATGGACGACATGGACCGGCTCTACGGTATCACCACCAAGCACTATACTGACGCGCGCGAGATGATGGCGCAAGAGAATCTGGACGTCGTCTCAATCTGCACCTGGCACGCGGGCCACGCGCCGTGGACGATAGCTGCCGCGGCCTATAAGCCCAAGGCGATCCTGTGTGAGAAGCCCATGGCGGACAGCTTGGGCGCGGCACAGCAGATGTTGATTGCCTGTGAGCGCAACGGCGTCAAGCTGGTCATCGGCCATCAGCGCCGTTTCCTCCCCGCTTACACGCTGGCGAAAGACCTGATCGCGCAGGGCGCGATCGGCGATGTGCAGCAGATTGTCAGCATGGGCGGCGATGGTCTGCCCAACTACAGTTCGCACCAGACCGATATGTATCGCTATCTGTTGGGCGACGATGAGTGCATTTGGGTTATGGGCAACGTTGAGCGTAAGACCGACCAGTATGAACGGGCCACGCGCATCGAGAATTGCGCGCTGGGGGTCTTTCAGTTTGCGGGTGGGGCGCGGGCGCTGCTCCTGAGCGACCTAGTGCCCAACTACTACCAGGGCGCGTTCATCTACGGCTCCAAGGGCATGATCAACATGACCACCAGCGACCTGCAACTGCTCAACGAATCGACCGGCGGGCGCTGGCAACTGCACGCGCCGGACGGCAAGTTCTTCAAGGTGGCGGAGCAGGGCGATCGCTTTGAGTGGCTGGAAGGCGGCGCGGGCCAGGCCGACGAACTGGCCGACTGGATTGAAGGCAAGGTCGACACCCACCGCGGGCATGGCGTAAACGGCTATAAAGCGCTGGAGATGCTCCACGGTGTTTATGAGTCGGCGCGTATGCACGAAAAGACAGAAATACCGGTGCGCACGCTGGTGAATCCGCTTGATCTCATGATCGATTCGGGCCAACTGCCCGTGGAACGACCGGGCCGCTTTGACATCCGCGCCAGGCTGCTGCGCGGCGAGCGCATGGTGGCCGATACTGAAGGCGCACCCGAAGGAGTATAAGCAAGATGGCAATCCGTATGGCCCAATACGGTACGAAGCACGGGCACGCGGCGGGCAAGCTGCTGGCGATGCTCAACCACCCTGAAATTGAGGTCGTTGGCCTCTACGAGCCGGACCCGGCGCGCCGCGCCGAGATTGCGGATCAGGAACCCTATCGCCGCGTGACGTTGTATGACAATGAACGCGACATGCTAGACGATCTGTCGATTGACGCCATCGCGTCGGAGGGACTCAACAGCGAGAGCTTGGCCTTTACCGAGGCGAGTGTCGCCGCGGGCAAGCACGTTTGGTATGACAAGCCCGCGGGCGATAACTATGCTCATTGGCAGCGTGTTGTCGAGATGGCGCGCGCCAACAATATCTACATTCAGATGGGCTATATGTTCCGCTATCAGGTGGCCTTTCGCCAGATCAGCGAGTGGGTACACAGCGGCTTGCTGGGCAATGTGTTCAGCCTGCGCGCCCACATGTCCACGAATCTGAACAAGGCCCAGCGCGAGGTGATCAGCGAGCACGAAGGCGGCATCTTCTACGACTTGGCGGGCCACATGATCGACCAAATGGTGTGGCTGTTGGGCCGCCCGCAAAAGGTCACGTCGTTCTTGCGCAATGACGACGGCATGGTTCCCGGCTTCAAAGACAACACGTTGGGCGTCTTTGAGTTTGACAAGGCTCTTGCGTTCATCGACATCGCGGCCATGGAGCCGCGGCCGATGGCGCGGCGCTTCGAGGTCTATGGCACGCGCGGCAGCGCCATCATCGTCGAACAGTTCGACCCAAGCCGCCAACTGCGCTTGTGCTTGGAAGAGCCTGCCGGCGGCTATCCTAAGGGCGTGACGCTGATCGACCTGCCGGAGCAGAACCGGCAGGAGATGTATGACGAAGAGATCGCGGCGTTTGTGCGCGTCTTGCAGGGCAAGCAGAAGCCCGACCGCACGCTCGACCATGAGCTTTTGGTGCAGGAGACGCTCCTGCGCGCAACGGGGGGAATTCCCGCCTAGAGGCGTTGAACTTCCCGGAAGCTCGCAGTAGGCTGTTTGCACCTTGACATAATCCGCCAACTATCAAGCAACTGAGCGAGAAAAGGAACTGGAGATGGAACGAATCCCGCTGGCAATCGTTGGATGCGGCGGCATGGGGCATCGACACCTCTTTGGCCTGGCCGAACTGCACAATGCCGGTTTGTCGCCGTTTGAACTGGTCGCGGCTTGCGACCCGGTGACCGCCAACGCGGAATCATTGGCCGACGCCGCGGCGGAGCGCCTGGGGACGCGGCCGCAGGTGGTGGCGAGCATGGCGGAGTTGGAACCGCTGGGCGTGGTCGCGGTGGATATCACCACGACGCCGCGCTACCATCATACGCTAGGCGTCGAGGCGATCGAGCGCGGCCTGCACGCGATGATCGAGAAGCCGGTCGGGCTGACCGTGCGCGCCTGCAACCGCATCCGCAGCGCGGCGGCCGCGTCGGACCGTGTTGTCAGCGTGGCCGAGAACTACCGGCGCGATCCGGTTAACCGGCTGGCGAAGGCATTGATCGAGGCTGATGTGATTGGCTCGCCGCGCTATATGATCCATCACAGCAGCGGCGGCGGCAATCAGATGGTGATCTCGGTCTGGCGGCATCAGAAAGACCAGAGCGGCATCTTGCTCGACGTGGGCGTCCATTTCGCCGACATCATGGAGTATTTCCTGGGTGATGCCGTGACGGTCTACGCCCAGACGCGGCTGCACGAGCCGACCCGCTACAACCCGGCGGCAGGCGGCGGCGTTTCCACCTCCAACCCCGCGGGCGTCTATGGCAAATGGCAGAAAGAGATGCCAGCCGAGTTCACGGCAACGGCAGAGGACGCGGCCTATGGCACGGTGACATTCAAGAATGGGGCCGTCGCGCTCTATCTGGAGGATCACGCCGACCACGGGCAGGGGCTGTGGCTGCGCCAGATTCACGGCTCCAAAGGGTCGATGGATATGCCCAACGACCGTTCAGGCAGGCCGCTGGTGCTGACGCTGGACCGCAAGGAAAAGGTGGAAGGCGAGGCCCTGCTCGATCTGGTCCCCGATTTCCGGCTGGATGAGGCCACGGCAACCCTCTTTGGCGGCGAACGGCTCTGGCGCTATGACCTGCCCTTTGAGCAGATTGACCGCAAGCTCATCGCGGTGGAGTATGCCGACTTTGGCGCGGGCATCCTGGGCAAGCATCCGGTCGAAGTGGACATCGAACAGGGCACGCGCTCGGTGGCGCTTTCCTATGCCCTGCTCGAATCGGGCGTGGCCGGTCGCGCGTTGACGCTGGACGAGGTGTTGAATGAATCGGTCGACGCGTATCAGCGCGACATTGATGCAGGGATGGGGCTTGTATGAAATTAGGCTATACAACTTGGGGAATGCCCATGATGGCAATCGACGACGCGCTGTCGTTGATTGCAGGGCTTGGCTATGATGGTGTGGAGATTGCGGTGCTGCCCGGCTGGACCACGGCCATCGACACGCTGGACAAGGCGGAGCGCCAACGTATCCACAAGCTGTTGGCGCAGCACAATCTTGCGTTAAGCGCGATTTCAGGCCATGCCAGCTTGTTGGAGGAGGACGCGGACAAGCTGAATGCGAACGTGAAACGCTTGAAGGCCACCATTGACCTGGCGGTCGAGTGGGCGCAGGATGGGCGCATTCCCTGTGTCAATACGCTGTCGGGCGGGCGCACGGCTGACTGGGATGCCCAGCATGAACTCTTTGCCGAGCGGATCGCGCCGTTGGCCGCGTATGCCGCGGAGCGCGGGGTGGTGCTGGCGATGGAGCCGCATGTAGACGGGTTGGTCGATACGCCGGAGCGCATGATCGAGATTCTGCGCCTGGTGGATTCGCCCAGTCTGCGCGTCAATTTCGACATCAGCCACTTCGACATTCTCGGTATGCCCACCAGCGAGAGCGTGGCCGCGCTGCTGCCCTATACGGTGCATACCCATGTGAAGGATCAGCGTGGCCGTTACCCGGATTATGAATTCTTGATTCCGGGCGAGGGCGATTTCGACTATGTGGACTATCTACAGGAGATGGCGCGCCACGGCTACACCGGCTTTATCAGCGCGGAGGTGAGCAAGATGGTGCAGCGCCGGCCCGACTATGACCCAGTGGCCGCCTGCGAATTGAGCTATCGAACGCTGGCACGCGCGTTTGAAGAGGCAGGGATCGCACGGGCGTAGGAAGAGCGCCGCGAACTTGTCTATTAGAGCAACAAAAAGAGGGGGCTGCGCGGTGCAGTCCCCTCTTCTATTTGCAAGAAATGAGCCGGATCACAAAGGGCACAAATGGTTAGGCATGGCCTTCTTGTTGCGAGATGGCCGGGTGATCCGGTTCAGCGCTTGTACGGGCCGCAGGGTCTGCTTCGGGCGATTCATCGGGCATGGCGGCAAGGCGTTGCGCGCGCAGTTCCTGCGTTTGCACGAAGAAGAGATAGCCCACGCCCAGGATGACCGCAAACATGAACCACTGCATCGCGTAGCTGAAGTGACTCCCTTCATCCAATTGAATTGGTTCCTCGCGCAGCGGCAGCTTATTGTAGGAGCGATCCGCTTCGGGCAGTTGGAGGACAAAGAAGGGCATCAACTCGTATGGCATTTGCGGCTGAATGGCGTCGATGTTGATCCTGAACCATTCAGTTTGGGGAGATTCGGGCGGCGTCGGCGCGCTGCCGTTTGGCAATAGCTGCGACTCCTGAATCAGCCCGATCACCGGTTCGCCGGGCGGCTCTTCATACTTGGGCCAGTTTTCAGGCTCGGATTCTTGATAGGGGAGCCATCCACGCGCCACGAGAACGGCGCGATTATCGTCCAGCACCAGCGGCGTCACCAGGACCACGCCCGGCCCGCCGTTGCGTGTCTGGTTGGTGAGCACAATCTGCTCTGAATAGTCGAACTCGCCTTCGACTTGAACGCGGCGGTACTCCAATTCGCTCAAGTCGGCGGGCACTTGGGCGGTTGTAATGTCGTAAGGTTCCTGCTGCCAGCGTTCGGCCACGCGCTGGTTGAAGGCGCGACGTTGGTCCAGCCGGTCAAACTGCCAGAGGCCGAGGTTGATCAGCACGATGACGCCGGCAATCACCAAGAGGGTGGTCCACCACCAACGGCGATTGAAGAGCTTGGGTACTACCTGCAAGATTGACACGTCGTTGTTTACTCCTGGCGCGCCCGTGCCGAGGGGTCGGCTTGTGGACGCCGACGCGCGCCCGGCCGCGATTTTTGCGCGGCGGGCGTAGGCTGTTGGGCGCGCGACCAAACGCCAATTAAGGCGATTAAGACAAGCAGAACGCCACCGGCGCTTGCTACCAATGTCCAGTTGATTGTGCGCGGTGGGAGCGCCTCGATTTGAAATTGGGTGCTGCCTGTGCCCTCTGCACTGTCAATGTCAATGGCGATCTGCCATAGCCCGGCGGCAGGCAGCATGGTGTCGGCTTCAAAATAAAAGTTGCCCAGCGTGGCCTGGGGTTCGGCTTCCAGCACAAACGGCTCGACCGCGCCTCCGTCCTCCACTTCCACATCGAGCGGTGTATAGGTGACGCGCACGTCGGCTTCGGTCACGGGCGCTTCAACTTGTGCGCCCGGCTGGTTGCTTGCCTCCTCGTCGGGCACTGTCACTGCCAACGTGAGATGGACTTCTCCGGCGCGCCACGGATCCGGCTGTGTCCATGCGTACACGCGCAGCGGGCCTGCCGGTTCATTGGTCAGGCGCGGTGTGCCGCCGCCGTGGGCGAGCGCCAATGCAGGCCACAGGAGGCCAAGAAGCAGCGCCAGCCCTACGATGACGCGTGTGATCAAGGCGCGTGTGATTAAATTGCGCGACATCGGCAACATCGGTTCGTTAGAACGATCCATTCAGCACTATACATGCTGTGTCACATCGACCCTGGGTTCAACCGGCGTCGTCTCTTGCGTCCCGGCTGCTTGGAGCCGCCGCCATCGGTTCTGCACAACGCGGTCTTCCAGGCCTGGGGCAATCATTGACGATTCGTTGTCCCACTCGCGCTTGGTGGTGTCCAGACGTTTCTCGCGGCCAAACATACGAGCCAAAATGAACAGCGCGACCATCAGGAACATCTGACTGCCCGGAATCCACATGATGACGCCGCCTAGCTGCTGGTCCTGCATCACCGTCAACCCCCAAATGCGCGGGACCGACAGGTAATAGGTATAGGTGACGCTGCTTGCATAGGCAATGGAGACGCCAATCAACATATTGGGTGGAATGGTGACGAGCAAGTAGGCAATCTTGCCCCATGCAGGAAATTTGCCATGGACACGCGGCGCAGCGCCAATAATCGGCCACCAATAGAGCAGGGAGCCAACGGCAAAGCTGATATGCTGCATGTCATGCACCCATTCATGGCTCAAAGCCATGTTGTAGGCCATGGGGTCATGCCAACCGATGTAGATGGTGATGAAGATCAGCCAGGTGACGACGGGGTGGCCCACTTTGCTCAGCCCCTGGCGCACAAGCGCGCCACGACGGAAGGGCCTGGCTGCTTGGCGTCGCAGCCGGGTAGGCAGCGCCCAGAGCATGAACGGAAATGGGTTCGCCAACAGCATGAGGGGGGCGGCAAACACGATGACCAGCTTATGCTGGATCATGTGCATGAAGAAGAGCTGTCCGCCGAGTCGATCAACAGGCGATATTAACGCAATCGCCAGACAGAACAGTCCGCTGAGATAGGAAACCAGGCGCGGCCATGTTGCCAGACGCTGCTTACTGCCCTGGCGGCGCAGGCGATACCATCCCAGCGTATACAAGATCCCCAGGGGGACCAGAACCGCTAAGACTTCGAAGCGCCACTCCCAACGACCGAGCAGCGCCTGTATAAGCGGAGGCATAGGAATCATCATTCCTCGTCTGCACGGCAGACGAACATAGCTTTACAACTCGCAAACGCATGACGCTCAAACACACGTCTGTCGAGAGACCCTGTGCCGTACTGCGATCTCGTATCGCTGTGGCACAGGGTCTCAGCGTGGTTTAGCGTTGGGTATCGATCGCCGGTCACGTTAGTCCGGTTACATTAGTCCGGTCACGTTAGTGAGGGGCGACTGTACCGACCAGGTAGAGGGCTGGATAGAAGAAGATCCAGACCAAGTCCACAAAGTGCCAGTAGATGGCGCACGCTTCAACGCCCCAGTGGCTCTCAGGCGTGTAGTGTCCCTTGCGGCCCAAGTTCCACACGATGAGGATGAAGATGACGCCGGTGATGACGTGCACCGCGTGCACGCCTGTCATGAAGAAGACAATCGAGCCAAAGACATCGCCGCCAGGGGTCAGATGTCCTTCATAGAGCGCGGGGAACAGGCCCCACTCGAAGATCATCACACCGCCCAAGAACATGGTCCCCATGATAGCTGTCGAGAGCATGCCGATGGAGAAGGTGCGGAGATCGTTGTGCTCGATGGCTTTTTCGGCCAGGTTCATGGAGAGGCTGCTCAGGAGCAGCACGCATGTGACGATGAGGCCGATCTCCTGGTCGAGTTCCGGGCGATAGGGCCCCCAGAGATAGAAACGCGCTGCCAGCAGGCCGCCGAACAGGAACACTTCCGAGAAGAAGAAGAGCCAAAGCCCCAGGCGGTTGAGGCGCAGTTGTTTGCGTGCTTGATCGGCGGCGTGTGCAGTGGCATGGGCCGCGACGTTTTGAGTGGCTACTGCCATGACTAGTGTCCTTCCTCAGATGACCAAAGCCGCGAGACATGCATAAAGTAGTTCAGCACGGCAACCGCCTTGAAAAGCGCCAACAGGAAAAGGATGGCTGTGCTGGGAAAGTGGATCGCAGCGTAGTATTCAATTCCTGTCAAGACTGCCAACACCAGGGCCACGATAGCACTGAGGCGATAGGCAGCCGAGCGTTTTTGATTCATTCGTGTCGTTCTCCCTTGTGCGTGTCCGCAGCAGATTAGTCATCACCCGCGCCAGCGGCAGAGGGCATGGTGATGTAGGTCGAGTTGGGCAGACCGTAGTCATACGGCTCACCCACAACGGTAATCGGCGCTGCAAAGCTGTGCTCCGGCGCAGGCGAAGGAATCTGCCATTCGGGCGAGCGCGAGCGCCAGGGGTTGTTGCCTGCCACCCGGCCGACTTCGGCGCTGTGGAACAGGTTGTAGATCATGAGCAAGATCGAGAAGGCAATGGCGAAGGCCGAAATGGTGACAATGATATGGCCTAGCTCGATGCCCAGGGCCGGGTCATAGTCGGCGATGCGGCGGCGCATACCCATGACACCGACAGACATCTGGCCGATGCTCATCATCCAGAAGGCAGGCGTCATGATAAAGAAGTGAATCTTGCCCATTGTCTCGTTGTACATCCGCCCGGTAATCTTGGGATACCAGAAGTAGATGGCCGCGAAGAACGGGAAGGTGAAGCCGCCGAAGATGGTCGCATGGAAGTGACCCACGACGAAGTAGGAGTCGTGTACGTGCAGGTCACTGGCCGTTGTTGCCAAGATAGGGCCGGTGAGACCGCCAATCAAGAAGACGGAGATCGCACCCAAGACAAAGAGCATGGGGGTGGGGAAGGTCAAGCGCCCGCCCCAGATCGTGCCGATCCAGCTAAAGAATTTCACGCCTGTGGGCACGGCAACCAACATCGTCGAGATCATGAAGGGGGCGCGCAGATACTCTTGGTAGCCCGACGTGAACATGTGGTGGCCCCAAACCAGGAAGCCGACCAACGCAATGGCGACGCTCGACAGGCCAACCCAGCGATAGCCGAAGAGCGGCTTGCGGGAGAAGACCGGCAGGATCTCGCTGATGATGCCCAGGCCCGGCAGCACCATGATGTAGACCGCCGGATGCGAGTAGAACCAGAAGAGATGCTGG
>CAZZNG010000121.1:0-8390 GCA_964655505.1 uncultured Litorilinea sp.
TACTGTGTCCCGCTCTACTGTGTCCTGCTCTACTGTGTCTTGTTCTACGGTGTCTCGTTGTACCGTGCCCTGTTGGACTGTACCCTGCTGGGTGTCGCTTGGCGTCTGGGCCGCGCCCGGTCCATCGGGTCCGGCGGCCTGGCTCGGAGCATCACCCGACGCCTGGGCGCGACGCCGCGCTCGCTGCGCTTCAAGCCGCTCTCGTATCTCGGCCGCGCGGCTGTAGCGCGCATCGCCTGGCTGCGATGACACTTGCCGCTGCACCGGCGCTTCCCCGCGTATTCGCTGCTCGCGCGCGGCGCGGATGCGCTCGGCAATCACCGCTGCTCGGCTAAACCGTGGGCTTTCCGGGTCGGTCGAGGTACGCAGCGTCGGGCGCGGTGGCGGAGACGCGGGCGGCGCTGCCTCCCGCTGAACCCTAGCCTGGCGAATACGCTCGGCAATTGCCGCTGCCCGGCTGTAGCCCTCCCCATCCGGATCCACAGTGGGCGTCTGCGCCAACGCTTCAGGGACCTGCACCTGCTCATCGCCGCTGCCGCTGACACGCTGCACCGCGGCGGGCACACTATCGAGCAAGGGCGAAGGCTCCTGCGCCGGCTCTGGCGTAGACGCCGAAGGTTGGGGCTGTGCCGCGGGGCTGCGCTGGATCGGCGCGCCCCCTGTCACATCGCCCGCCTGTGCAGCCGAATCCGCGAAGGGCGGGCGCATGGCTGTCGGCGAAGGGATTGGCGTAGTAGATGTTGGCGCGGAAGGTGCAGCCGGTGCGCCGCTAGCGGCTTGACGCTGCGCCCGCGCCGCGCGAATGCGCGCCTCGATCTCCGCGGCAATGCTCCGGTTGGGGCCGCCGGTCTCTGCCGCGGGTGTACGCTGCACCGCCGCGGCAGGTTGGGCCTCCGCTCCTGCACGGCGTTGGGCCGCGCGGCGCGCAGCCTGGATTTCGGCAAAGCGCTCCGGCGACGGACTCATCGCGCCCAAGGTTGGGTCCACAGCCCGCTGCACCGTTGTCTCGCCTGCTGCCATTTCCGGCGGCTGCTGGAAGGTCGCGGCCAGTTCATCCAGCGACATCTCGTCAGGCGCGGCCTGGGCTGCCGGTCGGGACTCGCTCACCCCTGGCAGCGGCAGCGCAGCCGGTGGCGACCCTGCGGGAGCCGTTTCGCGGCGATAGCGCCGCCCGATCCGCTCGACCTGTGCATGGCGCTCCACCACATGCTGGCTGAAGCGATCCACCAGCGCATGGGGTGTGCGCTGCACGCGCAACGTCAAAGGCAGCATCCGCTGCGCGCTAGACACAGTTGTGCCCGGCAAGGCTGTGCCAGACGAGACCGCGCGCGCAGCAGCGGATCGTGCATCGGGCGCGCCAACTTTCGGCTGCCACCAGCGGCGCACCCACGGCGACAGCGCAGCCTCGGTCCGCCGCACAACGTTCGTCACTGAACGCCAAAGGGTATCCGGTTGTTGCGGGTTGGCAGGCTGCTCGTCACGCATAGAATTTATACGGGAACGACCTTGGCGAGCGCGGCCGCGAAGTCAATCGACGACCAATCACGCACCACCAATGTTTCAAAAGTCAGCGATAACGACTCAACGGCAAGTTGGCTGCTGTCCGCGCGCAGCGCCGGTCCCTCCCATCTCACAGGAAATGCGTTGGAAATGTCATACCAACGCGCAGGCAGATTGAAATAGGACGAATACTGGATCACGGTCAAATTGCGCCGCGTCACCATGCCGTCGTACATTCCCTCTG
Organism: uncultured Litorilinea sp.; assembly: GCA_964655505.1. GTDB lineage: Bacteria > Chloroflexota > Anaerolineae > Caldilineales > Caldilineaceae > QEUY01. The sequence continues at coordinate 1,745 of CAZZNG010000121.1, forward strand.
CAAACCACTCCCACAACTGCGTTGTAAACGAAATCCCCCGGCGCAGCGTCAACTCGCTGTAGCTGATGCGGCCCGGCAGCTTGTGAACATAGTTATTCACGCCCCCCTCGCGCACCTCCAGCACATCACGCTGGGCGCTAAAGCCGGAAGCCTCCACAAACGTTGCCAGCGTCAGCCCATCCACCTCGACAACGTAACGAAACTCCGCGGCCGGGTCCAGCGGGCCAAAAGCCAGCTCTAATGCTGCATCGTGGTTCATATCAGGCGGACTCTCTTCTCAAAGCAATACGCTCAAATTCACACATGCTCCGGCGCAACACACTGGCGCAACACGCAAACAGCCGCGCTATACGCCGGTACGCCCCAGGCGCTCTTGCTCAATGACCAATTCACGGCGCAGCAGCGCCCACACGCGCCGGGCCAACTCTTCCAACTCATCAGGGGACAAGCCCTCGGTTGCATCAATCCCGGCCAAAATCCGCTCGATCTCGTCCGTATTGACGCTCCGCAACACATCCATGCTGGACGAACTGTACATACGGCCCCCACTGGCCGGTGCGGCTGCTCGCTCGACCGGCGACGCCTTCTCCAGCGATCGTCCCCGTCGCGAGCCGCACGAACCCGATCCTAAGTCTCGCTATTGAACCTGCGGTTGATCTTAGCGATCTCTGCTACCCAGCGTTCCCGGTCCCGATGCTCCAAATTCAGGATCGCATCCAAGTCCCAATGGAAGTGATAGGCAATATAGGCTACCTCCTCGTGCAGGCGATCCGCGGGGTAGCCTACGCCCCCCCCAGGTCAGCCAAATCGATCTCGATCTCTTGGTTGCACGCGGGGCATGGGCGCTTGATGATCGTCGTCCCCTCCTCGTTAATCTGCCGGTAAAAGGCTTGCAGATAGGCGAGGTCGGCAGCAAACAAATTCTCGATAACGCCGGTGCTAATCTGGGGCAGCGTGCCCAACTTCACCACCACCCGCGCCAGCAAAATGATCGTCAAATAGGCCTGGTTCTGTGTCACGCGCACATCGCGCAGCGGCGCGATCTCGTCCATGGCTGTCGCCAGGCGCATGACCCCCTTCTTGTGAACCGTGCCGTCTGAATCGACAAAGCCGCGGGGCAAGGTAAACTCAAACTGTGTCTGTAGACTCATCGCAGCCTAACTTCGTCAACGAATGGGACAAAAGAAATACGACTCAAGGCAGCAACGCTTGCAGGGCCACGTCAAACATCTGTCCTGCCGGGTCGACGGACATACGCATAATGCCGCCGTGGGTCAGCGTCAACTCTTCGATCATAATGTCGCTGCTGTCCGCGCGCAGTTGCGGGCCGGAAACCTTCGACGGCCAAGCGCGCTCCACGCTCCACAGCAGCAAAGGCTCATAGCTGCGGTTGAACATTGTGATCGTCACATACGTTCTCAACAGCGGCTTGGAGCCGAGCGCCAGCAGTTGATGCCAGAGCCAAAACCCTTCGCTGTCTGTGATGCCGCGGCGCAGCGTGATCGGATGATAGACAGGGCGCAGCGGGACAAAGTTACTATGTGGCAGCCCCAACAGATTGGTCGTCTTATATTCCGCCGTTTCCCACTCGACCTCCAGCCCGCTGACCTCGCTAAAATAGCCCTTGATCGGGATCGCGGGCGGCAAAATACCAAATGGGTCATAGGAGATCTCGACGGCAAACTGATAGCCCAGAACGGGATCGACTGCTCGTGAACTCATCGCGCTTTCCAACTGATTTCAACAGCCCGGCCACAGTAGCCCGGCCACGTACCTCTCATTTACAGTGCATTTTTTGCAGTGCATCGCACGGACAATCAACGCCGCAGGGAATTAAGCGGGCGGCTCATGCGTCGGCTGTCCAATGCCCGGCGCGTCGGCGTATAGCCCTTCATGCACAATCGTCAATTCCTCAATGGTCAGATCGTTGCTATCCGCCGCGATCTGCGGCCCGGAGATTTTCGACGGCCACCCGTTCACAAAGCTCCAGCGCCGCACTTCCTGATACTCGCGGTCGAACATGATAATGCTGCCGTCTACCCGCGCCTCGGCCACCCGCCCATTGATGACCATCTCACGCCATCCCCAAAACTCCACATTGGTCGTCAAACCGCGCTTCAGCGTCAATTCCCCGCCATCCGCGCGTCCCGGCACCTGCAAGACCACCTCTTTCCCGTTGGGCGTCACAACCTTGTGCGTCGCCACGGCATTGTCCGAGACAATCCCGCTCACCTCGGTAAAGTAGCCGGTCATATCGTTGATCTCTAGCGCAAACTGAAACCCAATCAGCGGATCAACTTGGCGTGCCATACGGCAGACTCCTTCACGGAGTGTAGAACAATGGAGCGTTGAACAGCTGCGGTAAGCTCACCTGCGCCAACGGCTTACCATCACCTAACCTTTACCGTCCCCCAGCCCAGGGAACGACCTGCATGGGGAGCGACCCAGCGCGGCCACTCCCCATGCTTAACTCGACTAGCTCGGCGGCTCGAAGGCCGGGATGCTGTCGGCCATGTCGTCGCGGTAGAGTCCTTCATGCACGATGGTCAGCTCTTCGACCGTGAAGTCGTTGCTGTCCGCCGCGATCTGCGGGCCGGAGATCTTGGACGGCCACGCGTTGAGCAACTGCCACGTTACGACCGGCGTATATTCGCGGTCGAACATGGTAATGGTGCAGTCCACACGCGCCTCTGCCACATTCCCGGTCACCACCTTCTCGCGCCAATCCCAGAAACCTGTGTCCGTGGTCAGGCCGCGCTTCAGCGTGACCTCGCCCCACTCCACACGCCCTGGAATCTGCAGCGTGACTTCCTTGCCTTCCGGTGTCACGACCTTGTGCGTCGTCACCGAGTTCTCCGACCCAATCCCGCTGACTTCCGTGAAATAACCCGTTACGTCTGGGATTTCCAGCGCAAACTGGAAGCCAACCAGCGGATCGACTAAACGAGCCATGCTTTTTCTTCCTTTCTGGGTGCTACCGACACCATCAAAAAGCTTGTAAGGATCACCAAACCGCTATCTGCCCATTACAGCCTGCGGCTTAGGCCGTTTCGGCTGACCACTGGCTGATGCGGAAGATCACAAACTCAGCCGGTTTCACCGGCGCAACACCAATTTCGATCACCAACTGGCCCAAATCACGGCTGTGCGCCGGGTTCAGTTCCTCGTCAACCTTGACGTAGAACGCCTGGCTCGGCGAAGCCCCAAAGAGCGCCCCCTGGGAATAGACGCCCATCAGGAAGCTCGTCACATCGCGGCGAATCCGATTCCACAGCCGCTGATCGTTCGGCTCAAACACCGTCCACATCGTGCCCAACTGCAGCGACTTCTCGATGTAGTTGAAGAGACGCCGGACGTTGATATAGCGCCAAGCAGGATCGCTGCTCAAGGTGCGCGCGCCCCATACACGATAGCCCATGCCGGGGAAGGCGCGGATGCAGTTCACACCAATCGGGTTCAGCACATCCTGCTCCCCCTTGGTGACGTTGTACGAAAGGTTGGTCACCCCGCGCACCACTTCATTCGCCGGCGCTTTGTGCACACCGCGCTCGTTGTCGCTGCGTGCCCAAATCCCGGCCATGTGCCCGCTGGGCGGCATGTTCATCGGGCGATTCGTCACCGGGTCCATCACCTCGATCCACGGATAGTAGAGCGCGGCATAGCTCGAATCGAACCCTGCCGTCTCCATGCGCCAGGTGCGGATCTCCTGCGGGTTCATGTCAGGCGGCGCATCCAAGATCGCCACCCGGTCGCCCATCTGCTCACAGTGCGCGATCATCATCGTCTGCACAGCTTTGACCATCTCAAGGTCCAGCTCCTGGCCGGGCATCGTGGTCATCAGGTCGGGCACACACAACATCGTGATATCGTCGAACTGGGCCAACCCCTCGACGCCGGAGCGCGCCAGCACATCGCCCTGGAAGTCCGAATACTCGGCAGGGGCGATCAGACGCCGCTGGATGTTGAGCGTCTGCTCCTGCGTGCGCGGCTGGATGCGATCCAGCGCGGTCTCACCTTCAGGAACCAGCAGATCGATAATCTTCGAGGGCCGATTATTGCGATAGGCCACCGCGATGCGCTTTTCGCCGTTCTGTTCCACCTCATGCAGCGAAACATCCTGCAACACTTCCTGCACCTGCCAGCCGCCGCCCGCGCCCTGCCGTTCGACGGTGATGGTGAAGGGTTGCGGTCCGCCGTTGCTCTTCGGCTCAGACGCAGCCCCACTGGCCGAGCCGCCGCCCGATCCACCACTCGCGCCGCCGCTCGCGTCCTTGCTATCGCCATCCTTGCCCTTGCTGCTCGAACTGCCAGAGCCGCTCGAACTGCTAGAACTGCTCTTGGGCGGTTCCGGCGCGTCCACGCGCACACGCAAGCGCAGCCCATCAAAACCGGCCTGCTTGGCCTGCACAGTCAGATAGGGCTTGCCGTCCGTACCCAACAGGGCCGCCGACGCCTTGGGAATCGTCTTAACGCTCAAGACATAGCAGCGCGTCCCCCCGTTGAGGAAGTAGCCATAGACTGCATGGGGCAAATACGCGCCCTGCACCAACCCGCCAAACCGTTCCACATACTGTGTCCAGTTGGTCACCAACTGAGGCTTGTTGAGCAGATCCTCGACGATTCGTTCGCCATTGATCTCCCGCTCGATTTGTGCCTTTTCGGTGAAGCCAACAAAGCAGGCCATGGCCGTACCAACCCCCTGGATTGGCTTTGGTCCCCGGTCAACTTCTTCGACATAAACACCAGGCGATAGATACTCAGGCATTCACTCCTCCTTGTGAACAGAATCTGTTCAGGAATTTAGAATTGCTTTCAAAAATGCAACCGGATTTAACAACCATTATGCACAAAAAAACGTGCCATTTGGACAGAGACACGGCTCCCAAACCAGATAAACATTGGATGACAGCCAGCCTCTACCAGAGGAAATTGTCTGCTATGTTGTTCCTTGCTCGCCGTTGCGCGGCCCTTCCGTTGCGCCGAGGCCACATCGCAACCCGGCAAAAATTACAACCAATTTTGTAACCGATCAACGCGCGCAAAGGCGACGACAGATTGAGAGTCTGCCAGTCTAGCGGCTAGAGATAGATGTCGTACTCATCGGGTGGCGAAGGCACGACAATCGAATGGCGTACCGGATCGCCCTCTCCAGTCCATACTTCAACGGTATACTGGCCTTCACGCAGATTTTGAATCGTGTAGCGGCCATTGGGGGCCACCGAAACCGGCACAGCCAGTTCGAGCAGCTGCACGCTCAGATGGTCAAAATGCCCGTCGCCATGCACCGTGCCCGCCACCGTATAGAAACGGTCGTTGACAGCAATCGTGCCGTCAATCCCCCCGCCCATACCGCCATCCATGTCGCGGCTGCCCAGGCTGCGGTCATAGGTGCCAAAGCCGATCTCGGTCGAGCGCACCAGGGGCACGCTCCACTCGGCGAACGGCTCGATGGCGACAGTCAAGGTCAGATCCAAAATGGGGCGCATCTCGTTGTCCAACATGGTCCAGATGTCGCGGCGAATGTCGCGCTGGTCATATTGGGCAACCTTCAGCTTGATTTCGTAGTCCTGCTCCATCAATTGCCCTGTCAACAGTTCATCGGGCAGCGCGCGATAGCGATAGAGCACCATCAGCGCCCGGCCCAGCAAGCGATGCTCGTCGCCGGGATCATTGGCCCAAGCCGTCACCATGTAATGCACATCCACGCGCACCGGGTTCGGCCCGACCATCGCGCTGGAGCCATTGGTCACCTCGCCCAGATACGGCTGTTGCGTGCGCAGCCGGTTGTTCTCACGCAGATCGTGCATGAATAAGTTCAACGTGGGGCGGCTGAGCCGTGAAGCCCAGTCGCGCGTGGGCAAGTCAAAGGCAATATCGACTTCGTTGTTGGTGATGGGCAGATCGCGAATCAACAGTTCGCGCAGCGCCTCATCTAGTTCATCAATCATTCAGCCATCCCGTGACACGCTGGACACAACCAGTCGGATTGGGGGGAGTGATTCCACCTGATCAATCGGATCATTCAATCAAAGTATTGTAAATGTTGGATGACATCCCGGCTCGGCAACGCTTCCCTGTCCGGCCCTTGGCTTGGAGTCAAGGGGACAGAGAGCGGTAGCGCTTGAATCGCAGCGGAACCGGGGCGCTGTTAGAGGATAATTGCTCTAATTAGATTGCGTTAGACTGCGCTGTGGACAGTGCAAGTACGCTATAGAGTATACATGCCCTATATCCATTTGCCCATTTATGACGGTTTTTGTTCAACCCATGGACGTCGCACATGGACGTCAAACCAGCCACATCGAACGCGCTCGGTCAAACAGGGCGAACGATTCACTTCGGGGGACGGCAAATGGGGCGGCGTTCATCCCATGCAGCTAGGCACAACTGCTGCCAGGCGGCGCTGCCTGCGACAGCATACCACGGGTACCTGAGGTTCTGCATGGATCAAACTTATCAAAATCCTGACAAAAATGTAAGCGACAAATGTCGGATTGTGTGGGCAAAATCATCACTGACAGCAAATTGGCAGCACAGCCCCTCCGCGGCCTGCCAATGCCCATGCCGCAGCTAGCCCAATACGGCTGTTCAGCACGGTTATCCAACACGGTTATTCCAGCACGGTTACTCCAGCACGGTTACTCCA
>CAZZNG010000121.1:8490-15650 GCA_964655505.1 uncultured Litorilinea sp.
GCACGGTTATCCAACACGGTTATTCCAGCACGGTTACTCCAGCACGGTTACTCCAACACCAGGCGGCCCATCTTCTGGAACTCGCGGCGCGTGCTGTGCAGCAGATGGCCCATGGTAATCCGACCCCCGTCTGCCGCGGCCAGATAAGCCGCGCCCAACAGGATATTGCGGATATTGCCGCCCGCCAGTTTGTAGCGCTTGGCTAATTCCTCCAGATCGACATCGTCGGCGCGGGGAACCGTCTCCGGGAAGAGCGTCTCCCAGATGCGCAAGCGGTGCTTCTCATCAGGGAAGGGCACATCCACCGCAAACTGCAAGCGGCGAATAAATGCTTCATCCAGATTCGAGCGCAGATTCGTCGCCAAGATGGTCACCCCGTCATAGGTTTCCATCCGCTGCAGCAAGTAGCTGATCTCCAAATTGGCATAGCGGTCATGGGCATCTTTCACCCCGGACCGTTTGCCGAAGATGGCATCCGCTTCGTCGAAAAACAGGATGGCGTTACTGCTCTGCGCTTCTTCGAAGACCCGCTCCAGATTCTTCTCCGTCTCGCCAATATACTTGCTCACCAGGCTGGAGAGATCGATCTTGTACAGATCCAGCGCCAAGTCTTTGGCGATCACCTCCGCGGCCATCGTCTTGCCTGTGCCCGGCGGCCCGGCAAAGAGCACCGTAACCGCCGCGCTCGACGCCAGCTTGCGCCCCAGCCCCCACTCCTCCAGAACCAGCGACCGCGCGCGCACCGTCGCCACCAGTTCGCGCAAGATTTCGATCTGGTCGTCGGGCAGAATAATATCGTCCCAGTCATAGCGTGGGGTGATCTTGCGCGCCATATCGCCCAAGCGCGCGCTCGAATGGCTGCGCGCCCCGGCATAGAGATCGGACTGCTGCAGCGGTTCGCCGCGCAGCCATGCCTGGTTGCGTGCAGTCGAGACAGCATCGCGGATCTGCCCTGTGGTCAGGGCAAAGCGCGCCGCTACCTCGAATACATCCAACGTCTCTCCAGCTTGCGCGTGGCTCTCCTGCTGCGCCCCCGCATCCTCTGCCAGGTAATGCCGCCAGATTTGACGCCGCTGGGCAAAGTCGGGATGCTCAAACGACAGCGAAAGAACCGGCTGGTCGCGTGTCAGCCCATGCGGCTGCCATTCGGCGCGCCCCGCGGCCACAACCACCTGCTCATGCGCCAACAGCGCCCGCAGCACCCCCGGCGGCGTCTCCTGCTCGACCAGACACGCATCCCACCCAGTCAGATAGGCAATGGCCCCGGTCAAGGCCGCGTCGCGCAGCGCCAACTGCAGCAGCGGGATCAACGGCTGTTCCGCGGCTGCCAACTGGGCCACATCCACCGTGAGCAGCGGCTGTTTGCGCCGCAGCGCCAGCCACTGTGCAGCCAACTCCTGCGCCATTTGGTCAGGCCCGCTAAAGATCAGCAGCCCATGATCCATCTGCGCCGCCTGGGTCAAGGTCGCCTGCACGGCTTCGCTCAAGAGCGCGGGGTCAGGCGGATGCGACGGCTGCGTCAACTGCACATACGGCTCCAACTCCACCGGCGGATGATAGTGGCCCAACAGCCACGCCACCACAGCCCGATCCACCGTCATCACCTGGCCCAACAGCGCGGGGTGCGCGTCCTGCGCTTCATCGCTCAAGCGCAGCAGCCGGTGTCGCATCAACGGCGCATCGGGGGCAAAGGCCTGGCGCTGGCGCAGCCGTTCAGGGCCGGGCACGGTCAGCAGTTGCAGAATCAGATCGACCGTGGGGCGCTTGCGGTTGATGTCATTTTGCAGATAGCTATAAAGCTGCTCATAGCGCAGATCGACAGCCGGGGCCAGACAAAGCAAAAAGGCATCCACGGCAAAGGAGTCCAGCCCATACGTGTCGATCAAATGCTGCAAACGCAGCGTAAAGCCGCGGCGGCGCGCCTCCATTAACAGGCCCTGCGCTTCCTGCGCGACCGCGGCCTGTGCCTCTGCCATCTGTCGCGCCAGGTCATCGTCCTCCGCCGCCAGATCGCCCCAACCACTGGTCAAAGGCAGCGCGGCGATTGCCACCGCGTCGCCGTCGCTGACCACCAGCCCGCGAAAGGCATCGTTTGGATCGCGGCCCGCTTGCTGCCAGCGCAGCACCGCCGCGCGCACCACCAAGTCGATGCGCGTCAGCGCCACCCGCACATGCGCCAAGCTTAATTCGGCCTCGGAAGCCGGGGCGCGGCTCGGCAGCGGGTCAAATTTCGTATTGGCTTTCGGTTGAGCAGCAAATGTCTTCACACCAACTCCTGATTGGCAACAAGGCGCGTTGTTCTGCTGTCCAAGCACGCCAACATGCTTGGCTGCTGTACGGCAGAAAGGGGAACGTGATAAAACATGGCAAGGCTGGTCAATTCAACCGCCCGATCTGGCAAATGATCCAGTCTGGCAAGTAGCTCGATCTGGCAAGTGGTGGAAGGCAGCAATGACAACTTCAGGACATACGTGGATATGAGCAGGAACAAATATCACATACGACTCGCGCCGGACATGGTATAATCTAAACGACGCGCGTGTCAACCGGCACAGGGCGTTAACCGCGCATCGATCATCAAACAATCATCAAGCATCCATATTGCCCACCCAGTTTGACCGGCGTCTGTCCGAGCAGTGCGGCTTTAGTTTCAGGGGAGCAAGCCATGCATCGCATTCCCGTTCGCCAGATCATGAAAACACAGGTTGTCACCATCCGGCCCGAACAACTCGCGGCCGATGCTGCCCAGACGATGGCCGAATTCAACTGCCGACGGCTGCCCGTCGTCGATGAGAGCGGCTGCGTCGTGGGCATTGTGACCGATAGCGATGTGCGTGAGGCAGAGGTAGCCGGGCGCATTGTCAACACCTATGAGCCAGGAGCCGAGGCCGGCTGGCTCACCGTGGCCGACATCATGACGCCCGAAGTCATTGTCATCTCGCCCGATGCGACCATCGGAGAACTCGCCGAGCTTTTCATCGCGCACAAGATCGGCGGCGTGCCTGTTGTAGAGCCTGACGCACACTTCCCCAGACAGCAGCACCTCGTCGGCATCATCACCGAAACCGACATCTTTGCCAAAATCGCAGAGGCGTGGCGCGCCGAAGTCGCCGTCAGCTAACCCAAAACAAACATGCGGAAAGTGCCAACACCTCCCGCATGTTCACAGGCCGCTTATCCGCTGAACATGAAGAATTAAACGATGGGTATCCCGCCCATGCGGGGATTTACCTTCCGGGACGCTGCGCCCATCTTGCGAGCAGATGGGCATCGAGCAACATTTTTGCCTGAGCCTTACAACGTGACCGGAGCCGTGCCTTTGATCTGCGCCACGATCTGCGGCAGCCGCTCTACCACATAGCGCACATCCTCCGGCGTGTTGCTATGCCCCAAGCTGAGGCGCAGCCCGCCCACCGCGTCGTTGGCCGGAACGCCCATCGCCTCCAGCACATGGCTGGGCCGCTGCGAACCACTGGTACAGGCGCTGCCGCTGCTGGCAGCCACCCCGGCCAAATCCAGCGCAATCAACACCCCTTCCGCTTCGACCCCGCGGATCACAAAGCTCGCATGGCTGTCCAGCCGCTGTGTGCGCGCGCCGGTTAAGCGCGCCCCGTCCACATTCTCCAAGATGTCGCCGATCAACTGATCGCGCAGCACACGCAGCCGCGCGTTCTCGGCGACTCGTTCGCTCTCGGCCAACTCAAACGCCTTTGCCATGCCCACAATACCGGGCACATTCTCCGTCCCCGCGCGGCGGTTGTTCTCATGGCTGCCGCCGGTCAGATAAGGCAAAAAGGGCGTTCCCCCGCGCAAATAGAGAAAGCCCACCCCCTTAGGCCCATAGAACTTGTGCGCGCTGGTGCTCAACGCATCCACATGCAGCTCGTCCACATTCAGCGACAGCTTGCCCGCTGCCTGCACCGCGTCTGTGTGAAAAGGCACCCCGCGGTCGCGGCACACTTCGCCAATCTCGGCAACCGGCTGCACCGTGCCGACTTCGTTGTTCGCGGCCATCACACTGACCACAGCCACATCCGCGCCGTCGCCGATTGCCGCGGCCACATCTTCGACACTGACCAGCCCATCGCTGTCCACCGGAACCAGCGTGAGTTCAAACCCATAATGATCGGCCAGATCCTGGGCGGTATAGAGCACAGCCTTATGCTCAATCGGCAGCGTCACAATCCGGTTGGCCCCAGTGCTTGCGCGCCGCGCCATCGCCAACCCGCGCAGCGCCGTGTTGTCGCCCTCCGAGCCGGAGCCGGTAAAGATGATCTCGCTCGGCTTGGCCCCGATCAAATCGGCAATCGTGCGCCGCGCTTGGGACAAAGCCACCCCCGCGCGCCGCCCCACACTGTGAATGCTCGATGGATTGCCGTAGAACTCGGCAAAATAGGGCATCATCGCGTCCAGCACCTCTGGGCGCACCGGCGTTGTCGCCGAATGATCCATATAGATAGAACGCTTCTGCGTCATGCAACCTCCTTCAATAGAGCCGCTGCACCCGACCCGCGGCCCTGCCATGCGCCAAGTGCCGTACTGACTTTATTGTTTACACTTTATCGTTTACGGCGCACCCGTCTGATACGCCGCCTATCCGGTCCATTGTATCACTCCACGCGCGCGGGAATCAAGCAAACTGGCGTGCAAACGTTCAACATGCAGCAAACCTGCTCTTGCGGAGAATTTATGCTGATTTGACTTAGCATACTGGCCCACATTACAATGTTGCGGTATTTTGCTTGTGAAACCCGGCGCAAACCCTTGGCTTTGCGACCGTGCGGTTGGACCACACAGCGCAGGCACGCCAGCATAGAGAACGAGGCGCATCAGTGCGCCGAGTGACGGCGCGCCATGCCCGCGGCAATCCGGTTCACCCCGATGCACGCGTGCAGCGCCGGAGATCCAGCCGCAGAGATGGGCGCACGTCACATAATTGACGCGCGCCCCCTATCCAATGCACTATTCTGACCTGTTTTACGCTACACTATGCAGCGTCGGCTGCCGTCCTGCCGGTCACATCAGATGGTGTATTCGAGTGGTGTATGACCATCCTACGTTATGCAAAATTACGTTATGCAAAATAAGGGGCAAGGGGTTGGCGTGATCAGTGTGACAGAAACAAGCTAGAAAGCCTCTGGCTTGCCGATAGATTCGGCGACTCGACAGAGGCTTTTTCTTATCCACACGTTCCACCTGCCTTGACGGCTCCGACGCTCAAACAGTAACCATTTCAGGTTCGATTCGACCCAAAATATCGAATCAAAACGTTGTGCAATTAAGGAGGAATGACCTTGTTACAGGGTACAGCATCGATCATCTTTGCCTTAATCCTAGGCGTGATCGGCATTGGTTTCGTCATCTGGCAGATTCAGCGCGTGATGGCTGAAGACACCGGCAACGACACCATGCGCGAGATCGCCGCGGCCATCCAAGAGGGGGCCGCAGCCTTTCTCAACCGCGAATACAGCATCCTATCGGCCTTTGTGGTTGTGGTGGCGGTTATCATCGCCATCTTCCTCGAATGGCAAACCGCGGTCTGTTTCATTGCCGGCGCGCTGACTTCGGCCGCGGCCGGTTACTTGGGCATGTGGACCGCTGTGCGCGCCAATGTACGCACCGCGGCCGCGGCCCAACGCTCGCTCAACGACGGGCTGCGCGTCGCCTTCAGCAGCGGCTCGATCATGGGCATGGCCGTGGTCAGCTTCAGCATTATCGGCCTCACTGTCCTTTACCTGTTCTTTGACGGCAACGTCAACTACCTCACTGGCTTCGGCTTCGGCGCCAGCAGCATCGCCCTCTTTGCCCGTGTGGGCGGCGGCATCTACACCAAAGCAGCCGACGTGGGCGCGGACCTGGTGGGCAAGGTCGAGCAGGGCATCCCCGAAGACGACCCGCGCAACCCCGCTGTGATCGCCGACAACGTGGGCGACAACGTGGGCGACGTCGCGGGCATGGGCGCAGACCTCTTCGAAAGCTACAGCGGCTCGATTGTGGCCGCGGCCGCGCTGGGCGCAATCCTGGCCGCGGGCGACGCATCCTATACCGCTTTCATCGGCCTCCCCTTCCTGGTGGCCGCCGTCGGCATCATCTCGGCCCTGGTCGGCACCTTCCTCGTCCGCACCGAAGAGAACGCAACCCAAGAAGACCTGCTGGCAACGCTGCGCCGCTCGGTTTGGGGCGCATCCGCCCTGGTCTTGGTCCTGTCCGCCATCGTCGTCCCCCTGGCCGGTGTTGACTTCCGCTATTGGGTCGTCATTTTGGTCGGCTTGATCGCGGGCAACGGCATCGCCTACTTCACCGAGTATTACACCTCCTATTCCGAAAAGCCCACCCAGAGCATTGCCGCTGCCGCCGAAACCGGCGCCGCAACTCTGATCATCCAGGGCTTGGCTATAGGCATGCTCAGCACCCTGGCCCCGGTCTTGATCGTGGCCCTTGCGACCCTGCTGGCTATCTGGCTCGGCACGAACGCGGGCGACGGGAACCTCACCGCCGGTCTCTACGCAGTCGCCCTGGCCGGTGTGGGTATGTTGAGCACCCTGGGCGTCACGCTGGCAAGCGATGCCTATGGCCCTGTCGCGGACAACGCCGGCGGCATCGCCGAAATGAGCGACCTGCCCGATGAGGTGCGCGTACGCACCGACGCGCTCGACAGCTTGGGCAACACCACCGCGGCCACCGGCAAGGGCTTTGCCATCGGTTCGGCTGTGTTGACCGCGCTGGCCCTCATGGCCGCCTATGTCGAAGCCGTGCGCATCGGATATCCTGAGATGACCCTAGACATGCTCGATCCGGTCATGCTGCCTGGCCTCCTCATCGGCGCGGTGCTGCCCTTCCTCTTCTCCGCCCAGACCATGACCGCGGTGGGCAAAGCCGCCTTCGAGATCGTCCTGGAGGTGCGCCGCCAGTTCCGCGAGATTCCCGGCCTCATGGAAGGGACTGCCAAGCCCGACTATCGCACCTGCGTCGCTATCAGCACCCAGAGCGCGCTGCGCGAGATGATCATCCCCGGCGCGCTGGCCGTGGTTGTGCCCCTGCTCGTCGGCTACATCTTGGGCGCGGAGGCTCTGGCCGGTATGCTCATCGGCGCAATTCTCTCCGGCTTCACCCTAGCCGTCATGATGGCGAACGCCGGCGGCGCATGGGACAACGCCAAG
>CAZZNG010000122.1:0-10200 GCA_964655505.1 uncultured Litorilinea sp.
AGGGCCAAGATGGTCTCCCCCTCCAGGCGGGTCAACATGCGGAACACGCCGTGGGTGCTGGGGTGGTGCGGGCCTAAGTTGACGACAACGCTCTCGGTTTCGACCTCAAAGGTGTCCCTGTCAACCGGCTTTTGGCTCACCGGCACATAGGTGACCGGCTCTTGCCAGGAGTCCGGGTCCCAGCCCTGGGGATAGGTTGTGTTTTTGCCCCACGGGACCTTGTCCTCACTCCAAACGTGGTGGCCGTTGGGGTGGCGGCTGCGGAAGGGCTTCAGCTCTTCTTCGAAATAAGCCTCTTTCCAATCCTTGCGCATGGGGTAGCCGTTGAAGCCCTCCCACAACAAGATGCGGCGCAGATTGGGATGCCCCTCGAACTTGACGCCATAGAGGTCGTAGACCTCGCGCTCCTGCAGGTTTGCGCCGGGGTAGACGCCTGTGGCCGATGGCACAGTCTCGCTCTGGGGCACGGGCACATGCAGCGCCACCGGGCCGCCGCCCTTGGTGGTGCTGTAGATGTGATAGATGACATGGAAGCGCGCGCCGTCCGCCGGGCGTTCTTTGCCCTTGTACGCGCTGTAATCGACCGCGCTCAAGTTCGACAAAAAGTCGTACTGCTCTTGGTCGCGCAGGTAAGTCAGGAAATCGATCAACTTTTCAGGCGCAACGATAAGCGACTGGTTGTCGCCTTCGCCATACGTCGCCACCACTGCACCGGGAACAGCCTGGGCAAGCGGGTGGTCAACGGCGGGCGCGTCGGCCACGACAGGTGCATCACTCATGCTCAAATGCCTCTCTGTGAGCTTCTATACCGGGTTCGCTTACGCGGTCTGCTTCTTGGCTGCGGCGCGTGCCTTGGCCTGCTCGATGCGGGCCAGGGCCTTGGGCGACAGTTGGGTGCGCTGCGCCGTAGCGCGTGCGCCGCCTTCGCCGCCGCCACGCTTCTGGGCCGGGCTGTCTGCTTCTGCAGGCTTTGCCAACGTGTACTGTTTGATCAACTGCACCTGGCGCGGGTCGAAAATGTCCGGGCCAAGGACCGGCACAGGCACAAACGCGGTCTGGTCCTTGCGATACCACGGCACTTGGGTAATCGACTGGCGCTCGACCTTCTGATGTACCTTGAGCAGCCCGTAGATCAGCGCGTCGGGCGTGGGCGGGCAGCCGGGCACGTAGACATCGACGGGGATGTACTTGTCGATGCCGCTGACGACGTTGTAGCCCTCTTTGAAGGGGCCGCCGCCGGTGGCACACGCGCCCATTGCCAAGACATAGCGCGGTTCGGCCATCTGGTTATAGATACGCACGATCGCCGGGACCATCTTCTTGGTCACCGTGCCCGACACGATCATCAAGTCGCTCTGGCGCGGGCTGGGGCGCATGACCTCCATCCCAAAGCGTGCCAAGTCCCAGCGGCTAGCCGCGGTTGCGATCATCTCAATGGCACAGCAGGCCAAGCCAAACAACAAGGGCCACATGCTGGACGAGCGGCTCCAATTGTAAACCTTGTCCAGCGTCGTCACCAGGACATTCGCCTGGAGATCTTCGGGCACAACAATCCGGTCGTGCAGATATTCCTGCACCTGTTCCTGCTTCAACTGTTTAAAGTTGGATGCGAGGTCATTCGCCATAGTGGTTTGTAGCCTTTGCCAACTATATGGGTTGTCCAAATGCAATTGAGCATCGCCCTATACCGATTAGGACATGCTCCACATTTTGCACAGCCAAACTTGTAGGATCAAACTTGTCGAGCCAACTTACATAGTCAATTTACGTCAATTTACACGGGCGGCTTACACAGGCATCAGACAAAGCCATCGCGCTGCCCGGCCATCGTACAGGGCAAAAACATTCACACAGGGACATTGCCGCCGGCTTGCCGCACCTCATACGACCCTCCCCATGTGACCACTCCCCGTGTGATCGCGGAACATTCAATCAGGGACATCAAAGAATCTGGGGAAGCAACAACATCCGACCGGGGCCAGCGAACGCGCGACATTGTACTCAAGGCTACCCTAAAATGCAACTTCTTGGGCCGTTTCCCCCCAGTTTTGCCGCGCAGATTTCTCTCAAGTGTGTCCCAAAAATTATAGCGGCTGACTCGCCTTTGTGTCAAGTAACATTTTTCACAAGCACCGCTATCGCCTGTATCGCGGTAAAAGCGCGGCAGCCTGCGAGCATGATCTTCCGGGACGCTTGATGCGGGTTGAGAAATTGCTGTGGGAATCAGCATCGCTAGCAAGAGCGATCCGGAAGGTGAATCCCTGTTACCCTGCCTGTTTCTTCTCCTCGACTTGCAAGTCATATGACTTCGATATGACCGGCGGCACTACCGGGCCAGCGCGTCAATGGCTATGCTGTTGCCAGGGCTTTTCGCACGTAGCAAGCCCCATGCGAAAAGTCGCTGCACAGGAGATTCAATCTAGTGTGACTAGTGTGAGATGAGAGGAAACCCTATGCTTACCTTCATACTCGGCCTATTTGAGTCCGAGACCTATTCCACCCTCCACCATCTGCTCATCGTGCTCCACGTCGCCGCCGCGCTGCTGGCCTTGGTGATTGCGCCGGGCGCGATGATCGCGGCCAAGGGCGGGCGCGCCCATCGCAACTGGGGGCGCATCTACTTTTGGGCCATGGTCACAACCAACCTCTTGGCCCTGTGGCTGCTCTTTTGGCGTTTCAACCTGTTTCTGTTCGGTGTGACCCTGCTCAGTCTTTACGGGGTGCTGATCGGTTATCGGACGCTGCGGCGCAAGCGAGGCCAAGTGCGCTGGTTTGATTGGGCGCTCAGTTGGGCTGTCTTCACAAGCGGTGTGGGGCTGGTCGCGTGGGGGCTGCTGATCAGCGTGGGCATCGCCCAACAATTCGTGCCCGCCAACGGCAGCGGTACGTGGATGGCGGCTGTGCTGTCGATCGCTTTCGGCTCCTTGCTGTTCAGCGACGCGCGCAAGGATCTGCGCCTGTACCGCGCGCCCTCGCCGGATCATCGCTGGTGGTGGTATCATCACATGGACCGGATGCTTGGCTCCTATATTGCCCTGCTGACGGCTTTGATGGTGCAGCAAGTCGCGCCACGCCTGCCTGAATCCATGGCGTGGGTGGCCTGGGTCGTTCCGGCTGCCGTAGGCACGCCCTTGATCAGCCTCTGGATCGCGCGCTATCGTACCCAGTTCGCCACAAAGCGGCACACCATTGCGACTGAACCCGTCTTAAGCGAACCGGCCCTGAGCGAACCGGCCCTGACCCGTTCGTAGATTCGCAACAGAATGTTATGCCTATCCAATTTCCATCAACCCGCGCCCATCTCGTTCCCCATGCAGCCAGCTATGTAGCGCGCGAGTTGATGGGGCTGCTCGCACTGGTCACCGTCGCCGTTTTTGACATCGTGACCAGCCCGGCCCCTAGCCGCGCAACGCTCTTGGCCTTACATCTTCTCTTCTTTCTCTGCTACATCCTGCCAGACCTGATCCATCTGCTGTGGCGGCGCTCGATCAACGGGCATCTCGTCCTCAGCGTCTTCGTCGCCATTCAGTTGCTCATGGTCGCCGCGGGCAGCGACGTCACGGCGCAGATCGTAATCCTATTTGTCATGAGCGCGTACGCGCATGAGAGCTTGGACGGACTCGCTGCCTATCTCTGGGTCGTGGGCTTTGGCGTGGCCTCCATGTTTGGGTTTAGCTACCTATGGCAGAATGCAGCCATGGGGACGTTGGTGGGCATCGGCACGCTGGGCGGCTATCTCTTTGTCGGCTCTGCCGCGCGCAACCGCCGCGCAGCCGAAGCCGCGCGCGCCGAAAGCCAGCGGCTGCTGCAAGAACTGCAAATCGCCCATGAGCAGCTCAAGCGCCACGCCCATAAGGCAGAGGAATTGGCCGCAGCAGAAGAACGCAACCGGCTCGCCCGCGAACTGCATGACACGTTGGGCCACCGGCTCACCGTGGCGGCTGTGCAGCTCGAGGGCGCGCAGCGGCTGATGAGCCGTGACCCCGACAGAGCGAATCAGATGGTGGAGGTTGTGCGCAAGCAAGTGCTGGAGGGGTTGACCGAGCTGCGCCAAACGGTTGCAGCCCTGCGCACGCCCGCCGAAAGCGACCTGGCCCTGCCCGCCGCGGTCGAGCGATTGGCACAGCAGCACGCCGCGGCGACCGCGCTGCGTATCCAAGTCGAGATCGACGAACAGGTACGCCCCTACTTGGATGGCTTGGACCGCAGCGCACGCCAAACCCTCTTTCGCACCGCGCAAGAAGGGCTGACCAACATTCAAAAACATGCTGGCGCGACGCAGGCATGGATTTTTCTGGACCTGGCACAGGTTGATTCACAAGTTGAGCAAGCCCATGGGGAACGAGCAGCAGCACCAGCTGTGCGCCTGACCGTACACGACGACGGACGCGGGCCAAATGGAGGGGCTGTATCGGACGGCTTTGGCCTGGCAGGGTTGGCTGAACGCGCGGCCCAGGCCAACGGCGCAGTCCGGTTCCAAGCCAGCCCCTATGGCGGCAGCGCGCTGAGCGTGACCCTGCCGCTTGCGCACCCGGCCCCCCTGCTTGACAGCCGGGCCAGCCAAGCGAACCAAGCGGAGTAGCATCATGTCTCCTGCATCCGCCCCGATTACCCTGCTCTTGGTCGACGACCAGCGGCTCATGCTCGATGGGCTGCGCACGCTGCTTGAGTTAGAAGATGATTTGGTCGTGGTGGCCGAGGCGAGCAATGGCGAGGAGGCCCTGGCGCGCTACAAGGAAACCCGTCCCACGGTCGTGCTGATGGACATACGCATGCCGGGGATGGATGGCGTGGAGGCCACGCGGCGGCTGCGCGCCCGGCATCCTGACGCGCGCATCATCATTCTTACCACCTTTGACGACGACGAGTATGTCTTCGAAGGGCTGCGCGCCGGGGCAGTCGGCTATCTTCTCAAAGCCGTCTCTGGCGACGAACTGGCCGCGGCGATCCGCACGGTCGCCCGCGGCGGCGCGCTGATCGACCCGGCAGTGACCCATAAGGTCGTAACCGAGTTTGCGCGCCTGGCCGCGCCCGCGCGGTCGCCTGCGCTGCCGGCCCCCCTCAGCCAGCGCGAGTTGGAAGTGCTGCAACTCTTGGCGCAAGGACTCAACAACCGCGCCATTGCCCAAAGGCTCTTTCTGGCCGAAGGCACAGTCAAGAATTACATTTCCACCCTTCTGCACAAGCTCGACGCGCGCGACCGTGCCCACGCCGTCAGCCTCGCCCATGAGTTGGGGCTAATCGAGCGCTAACGCCTGCAGACAGTTTATATCATATTTTTCATAAAAATTGACGCTTTGCATCAGCCGTGCTATACTCGGCGCTGGTATGACGGTAGATGAGGCTGGGCTGTTGTGCCCTTCTACCCCTTAATCGATAGCTCTTTACGGCAGCGTAGTGACCGCCCACCCCTTCTATTCCGCAGTGAGCCTCATTGTGACTTCACTGTAAGCTCCTGTGTGAGCCGGACGAGGATCGGCGCGGCAGGCGGCACACGGCGCGGGCCGCGCACGCGGAGGTATGAAGAACGTGGCAATTACTTGGCCTTGGAGTCGCAAAAAGACGTCGAACATTCTCTGGTTGGACCTGGGCGACCTGGGCGATCTCGTCAACCCGGATGGTCCCCACGAGCAATGGCAAGATCACGGCCTGGGGTTGCTGCGCACCATCCTCCACCAAAATGGTATTCAGACCGACCTCGCGTCCACGCGCGCGGTGACCTCTTGGGAACAGCTTGCCAAGCAGATCAAAGGGTATGACATGCTGCTCATGAATGTGCGCAGCTACACCTTTCCCTCTGGCTACAAGGCAGCCCAAATCTTCAAAGAGTTGAACCCCAACGGCAAAGTCATGGCGGGCGGCATGCACGCCACCGTCGCGCTGGACGAAATGGAAGGCATCCCCGAATTCGACAAGATCTGTCAAGGGCCGGGCGAAAATGTCATCGTGGACTTGGTGCGCGACCCGGATGCTTTTCCGCGTGTGATCCAAGGCGTGGGCGCGCGCTCGATGGCCGAATGGCCCATGATCGACCGCACACTCTGGCCCAAGCCCACCGGACGCAAGATCAAGCGCAAGTTCAATTGGCCGTTGGAGCCTGAATGCGGTTGGGGGCCGGGGCCGGTCGCCACCATCTTGACCAGCCGCGTCTGCCCCTGGCAGTGTGTCTTTTGCAACGAGAATTCGTACATCCCCAACATGGGCCGCCGCCCGGTCGAAGCGGTCATTGACGAGCTAAACTACCTCGACAACAAGTATGGCGTCGGCTCGGTTGTGATCCACGACTCCATGTTCTTCCAGAACCCGCGCTGGCTGCGCGAGTGGATCGAACTCTACCCGCGCAAGGCCAACAAGGTCTGGCCCTACTGGGCCGCGGGCCGGTCGGACACGGTGCGCCAATGGCCCGACCTCTTTGAGGCGCTGCTGCGCGAAACCAACTGGCGAACCATCTCCATCGGCTTTGAGTCGGGCAGCGACCGCATCTTGCGGCTGCTCAACAAAGAGTGTACCGAGGAAGACAACTATTTCGCCATCGACATGGTCAACCGTATCGCCGAAGAGATGGAGCGCAAGGGACAAGAGCCGCCCAAGTTCTGGGCCAACATCATGTTGGGCATCCCCGGCGAAAAGCCCGAAGACGCGTTCAAGACCATGCGCATGCTCAAGCACATGCGCTATGTCTTCCCGTCCATCTCCTATTACGCGCCCTATCCAGGTTCGGCCCTGGGCCATCAGCTGATTGCCGAAGGCAAGAGCATGATGACCAAGGACAACTATCATCGTTATCCGGACGACGAAAAGGTCAAGGGCGTCGATTACAACTTCTATCGCGAGTTGCTGGCGGGCAAGTACGACGACATCATCAACCAGGGGCTTGACTCTGTGCGCTATGGCGCGGATCTCTACAAGGGTACGTTGATCAAGGCGTAGGCTGGTTGCCCGCGCGGCAGTATGCGGCCAGCGGCCAGACAGTGAGGCAGCAGATGAGCAGCTTTAGCAATCCCCACTATATGTATTTGTTCGACCTGAAAAACGGCAAGAAGAAGCTTGCCTATGGCGAGTCGCCCGAAGATGCGCTGGATATCTTGAGCATCCGGCTCACCGATGAGGAAATGGCCGAGATCTTGACCGATCAGTATCTCAAGATCTCACAGCGCGAGCTGCAAAAGTACGTTGATCTATTGGGCTAGGTGAATGTTAGGGGCAGCCTCATGCGCCTGAGCAAGGCCGAGCGGCACGTCTTGGCGGCCCTGGTCAGCGGTCGCCACCTCAAATCTCACCGCACCCTCGACGGCAGCAAGCACTACGCCCTGCACGACACGACCAACACCCACAGCGAGCCGGTCGCGGCGGCCACGGTGGACAAGCTGCGCGAGCGCGGCTTGATCGCCGGCAACATGAAATTTCCCGCGGCCACCTACCTCCTCACCGCACAAGGCGCAGAGGTGGCAGCCTCGTTGACTGCCACCCCGCTTAACCCCCTGTTAGTGCGTCTCTTTCCCGCTCAGAAATCCTAGCTTTGCGGTTCGGCTTGAACCGGCCGCGGCCAGTTCACAGCGCCCTTTTGCGCCCGGCGCACCCCAAAGTAGTAGGCCCACCCCACTAACAGCAGTTGGAACGGCACGCGCGCCAGCAGATAGACCGGGCCTGCCCCATGTGCGCCCATGCCCACATTGTTGAGCGCGGCGTAGATGTTGGCAGGCAGCACGGCAAACAGGAACAGAATCAGGCTGATGGCCGCCAGGCGTGACAGCGCCGGAATCAACAGCCCCACCGCGCCCGCAATCTCCAACACCCCCGTCAAGTAGACCAGTTCAACGCGCCCCGGTATGCTGGGCGGTAGCATTTGGACCATTTCCTCGGTCAGGTAGAAGTGACTTGTCCCTGTGAACAGGAACAACAGCGCCAGGCTAATGCGCCCGCGCAGCCCGGCTGAAAGATTCCACCCCAACCAAGCCGACAGGGCCGTTATCACGCCGTAGCTCCCCACCAGAATTCCGAACAACATCAATAGCTGTCCCATAACGTTTCTCTCTCCCCGTTCCTATAGGTTAAGGTTCCCATAGGTTCAATGTCCCTACAGATGAGCGGCACATGTTGGATGTGGATCGCCCTGCGCATCTTGCGCCCGCATCGCAGCGGTCTGTCCTTCAGTCATGTTGACATCGTCAACATGAGCCAGCATACCACATGAAGTTGACATTGTCAACATTTAATTTTAGAATGAGAGCATGAAAAACGATCAATCAAACCAAAACGACCAGCCCTATCACCACGGCGATCTGCGCGCGGCGCTGCTCGATGCGGCTGCAGAGGTGATTGCGACGGAGGGGATTGAGGGCGTCACCATGCGCGGTCTGGCACAGCGGCTTGGCGTCTCGCGCAGCGCGGCCTATCGCCACTTTGCGGATAAGGCCGCGCTGCTGACTGCCGTTGCAACAGAAGGCTTCCAGCAGCTCCACGACGCGCTGACCGCGCCATCCGGCCCCACAGGCCCCACAATGGGCAGCGAGAACGAGACGGACGGCGCGCGCATGTTGCAGCAAATGGGGATTCGATACGTGCGTTTCGCCCTGGCGCACCCAACCCATTACCGACTGATGTTCAGCGTTAACCTGCCGTCCATGCAGTCATCGTCCGGCGACGAAGCCGCCGAACTGGCGCGCGCCGCGGCCGCAACCTTTGATGTGCTGCTCCAGACAGTCATCCACGGTCAGGAGACAGGCGCGCTGCGAACGGGCGACGCGCGCCAATTGGCGCGCGTCGCTTGGGCAAATGTGCATGGCCTCTCGATGTTATTGATCGACGGGCTGCTGCAAGTGGGGTCTAGTCCGGAGGAGATCGAAGGCTTTGTGGCGTTTGCCACGCGCATGACAACAGAGGGCATGGCAAAGCCGCACGCCCCGGCGCATTAGGCCAGCACTTGCGCGAACCCCGTGCGCCAAGTGGGATAGGCTGGATGCCAGCCGAGCGCCCGCGCGCGGGCATTGGATTCGCCACGCTCCCAAGCGTGCGCGCCTGGTTCAACCCGCGGCTGTGGCGCGCCGACCAGCTTGGCGTAATGCGCCAGCCACTCTGTCCCCGCTGCCGGTTCATCGTCAACAATGTTGAAGACGCCGGAGGGCCAATCCAGCGCCTGGCACGCGGCCTGCGCCGCGTCGGCCACATGCACAAACGAGCTGACGCCATCGGTCGCGACTAGTTCGCCCCGGCGCACTTGCTCGGTCACCAGCCCGTCGCGCGCGTGCCATGTACCAGGGCCATAGAGTAGCCCATAGCGCAGGACGACCCAGCGGGGCATCTCGGCCACCGCGTCCTCCAACGCTTTGACCGCGGCAACCGTGCCCCTGCGCGGGGGTGGCGCGTCCAGGTCCAGCGGATCATCCTCCTGGGCAGGCCCCTCGCCCGGCACACAGACCCAAGAAATGCTCTGTGCGATCATTTGCTGCACGCCAACAAACCTGCTGGCATCGACCAGGTTGCGCGTCCCTTCGACACGCAGCCGCGCGTTGGCGGCAAAATCACGCTCGGCCAGGTCGGTCATCTGGTGGATCACGACTTCAGGCTCCATTCTTTCAAACATGTAGAACATGATTGCGCGGTCCAACGCGTTGAGGATCACCGGCGTGCCGCCCAACTGGGCAATTTGATCGCGGCGTTCGGGCCTGCGTGTGGTCCCCAGAACCGTATGACCGGCTTGCACCAGCAAAGGCAGCAGCAAACGGCCGATCACGCCCGTCGCCCCCACCAGCAGAATCTTCATGTTGTTGTCTCCCAATGTGTTTGAAAGTGTTTGAACGTGTCTGACGGTTCTACACAGACAGCCGGTCGCGGCGGCTAGAAACCACCACGACCGGCTGTTGTCATCGGTCAATTGCGTAGACTGGTGTAAACTAGCCTTGATCGTTCAAGATCACGGTGTGGTGAACGCCTCAAGCTCGGTCAGGTAGATCAGCGCGGCGTCGGACGAATCGCCACACATTTCCAGGCTGGGGCGCAGCCGTTCGCAGACCGCGGGCCGTTCCGGCTTGCCAAAGAGTTTGCAGCGGTTGTCGTCGGTTAACTGCACACAGCGCACGCCCGCGGGTTTGCCATTGGGCATGCCGGGAATCGGCGAGGAGATCGACGGCGCAATGCAGCACGCGCCGCAGCCCACGCGACAAGCCAGTGTCTCGCTTGCCAGTGTCTCGCTTGATAGTA
>CAZZNG010000122.1:10300-15514 GCA_964655505.1 uncultured Litorilinea sp.
CCGCAGCCCACGCGACAAGCCAGTGTCTCGCTTGCCAGTGTCTCGCTTGATAGTACCGGCGCGGCGTCGATCATGGTCTGCTCCTTTCAGCGGCCCACATCCTATTCCGACTTGCTCACCCAATCTCGCTCACCCAATCGCACCTGCTAGATCGGCCAAACGACCATGAGCATCTTGCCCGTCCGCACGACCAACACCATCCTTTACTGTCGCCATTGGGCGGCGACCGTGGCCTTTTATCGCGACGGCTTGGGGCTGCCGCTGCTCTTTGAAAATGATTGGTTCGTCGAGTTCGGCCTGGGCGAAACGGCGCGGTTAAGCGTCGCCGACGAACGGCGCGCGACCATCAAAAGCAGCGCGGGAGCAGGCATCACGCTGACCTTTGAAGTAGAGGATGTGGACGCCGTCCATGCGGCGCTCGTGGCTACGGGGCTAACGCCGGGCGCGCCGCGCAGCCACGCGTGGGGCGCACGCGTTTTTTATCTGCGCGACCCCGAAGGTCATCGCTTGGAGTTTTGGATGCCCAACTCCTGAAGTTCCACCACCAGATTGAGATGGCGCATGGCATCCACCGCGCATTCCCATGCGCCCTCCGCGCACAGGCCATTGGCCGCGGCGTCTTCATAGCTGTTGAGCGCCGTGGTGATACAAGCCTGGCGAATCTGCTCGGCCAAATCCAGCAGCCGCGCCGCGTCCGCCTGCCCTGTTTGATCGCTTGCCTGCTCTTGGGCCGCATCCTGCGCCGGATGAGTCCAGGGGTCCTGTGCCCAATAGTTCTTGCTAGTGCTCATGGTTTGGCCTTTCTGCAATGCAGATCACACTGACGCCGACCGGCAGGTCGACGCGCTGCAACAATTCCGCTTCAAACCACCCCACCCAGTGGAGCAGGGTATTGGCCGGTTCCGGGATCGCCTCCATCTCCACCTGATAGACATCGGTGTCCTCAGTCAAATGGGGACTCTGCAATTCAGGCTTGTAGGGGCGCAGCAGCCGCAGCCCCGCGACGGGCGCAAAGAGAAAAAAGTTGTTATAGCTCAGGCGCTTGACGCGCAGCCCGCTGATCTCTAGTTTCTGGCGCAGTTCGGGCGCGGTATAGCGGCGCTGGTGGTCGTTGATCTCGTCGTTGTAGCTCCACAGCCACATAAACGCGGGCACGGTGATCAGCAGTTTGCCCCCCGGCTTGAGCACGCGGCGGCACTCCTGCAAGACGCCGAACTCGTCGGGGATATGTTCAATCGTATCCAGCAGCGCCACCAGGTCGAAGCTGGCATCCTCAAAGGGCAGGCTGTCGCCCACTCCCTGGCACACATCCAGCCCGCGGCGCTGTGCCACGGCCAGCGGGCGCGGGTGGTAGTCCAGCCCGATCACTTGGCCGTAGTGGGCCAAGTGGTGCGCCATGTTGCCCGCGCCGCTGCCCACATCCAAGATCCGCCGCGGCGCGCCGGGGCGCTGCGGCCCCAGTTCCGCGTCAAGCCATTTGAGGATGGCGCGCGTGCGCCCGGCGAACCAGGCATGGCGATCTTCTTCCAGCACTGTCAGCACCGGTGTTGGCCCCGGTGTCCATGAGTCAAGCTGCTGCGTCCCGTTCACAAACTGCTGTCCCTGTCCTAGCCGTCTATCCAATGAGAAGTCTATCCAGTGAGAATATGATATAGATTATGCGCCACAGATTATGCACTGGGGACGACTTGGGTCACCATACGTTCATGGCCGAAGATGTCCGTCACGCGGACGGCCACGGTCACCGGCTCGTCGTCTGCCGTCCCGTCCAGCGGCACAAGATAATGGCCGCGCACGGCTTCGCGGCGCTTCTGCGGCAGGTCGCTGATCACCGGGCGCAGGATGGCCCCGTCATAGGCCGGATCGATGTCCACAGCATCGACCAGCGCGCGCCAATCATCCGCGTCATGTAGACGGCGGCGCGGCAGGCGCTTGGCGTCGATGGCGTAATCGCGAATGACGACCTCGATCATTCCCTGGCGGCGCTGACACGTCACCGTTAGTTCGCCCCCGGCCCACTCGTCCAGGCTCGGCGCATCCTCTAGCGCGTAGAGCGCGAAGCCCGGCCCCTGCTCCTGGATCAAACGCTGCAGGCGACGGCGTGCGGTTTGAATCGCGCCATAGTTAAGGTCCGCGCCGATCCAGCGGCGGCCCATCTGTTGGGCCACGGCTGCTGTTGTGCCGGATCCAAGAAAGCAATCCAGCACCAGATCGCCTGGCTGGGTCGAGGCCGCGATCACGCGGCGCAGCAGCGCCTCGGTCTTTTGGGTGGGATAGCCCACATCCTCACCTGGCGTCGTGCCCAACCCAGGGATGTCATCCCACAGATTATCGACCCCGCGCTCCACACCATAGCGGCCGCGTGCCAACGGAGTCAAGTAGTATTTCACGCCGATGTTGCCCCCCTTGGAGGCGTAGACGCGCTCATTCTCCTCGTCCACAACGATCTCGCCGCCATAGGGCGCGTAGAGCCGCCCCTTGGCGTGCAGTTCCTTGAGCTTGGCAAAGCTGTATGTGCCTGGGTCCGAGGTGCGAAAGAAGCCGCGGCCATCCTCCATGAACTTGGCCTTGGCTTCCGCGCGCGTAAAAACCAGCCGCTTTTTCTGGGGATGCCAGGTAGGCGGCGCTTGGCGGTTCTTGGCGAAAATCTCAAGAAACTGGGTGCTGTAAGGGAAGTAGAAGGCGTTGACCTTGGCCCCGCGCGCGACCTGGCTGCGCCAGGCAATCGTGTTGAGGTAGTTTTCCTCGCCAAAGACCTCTTCCAAGATCAGGCGCAGCCGGTGGGATTGGCGGTAGTCACAGTGGAGCCAGAGACAGCCGTCTTCGGCCAGCAGGTCGCGCAGCAGCAAAAGCCGCTCATAGATGAACTGCAGGTAGGAATCCCCCTGCCAACTGTCGCGATATTGCAGCGTCTGGGCCACGACCTCCGGCTGCTGGTGGCGGGCGCGCACCTTGCGCGTGTAGTCGCCGCCGCTGTCAAAGGGCGGGTCGATGTAGATCAATTTGACCTTGCCGCGCCACCCATTCGCCAGCAGGTGGGCCAACACGGCTTGATTGTCGCCGTAGTAGAGCAGGTTGGGCAGCGCCTGCTGCAAAAACGAGTCGGGGTTAGGCGTGGCGGAGGGTGTGGCTTGGCTGCGCGCCAGCGGCAGTTCGCGCCGCGGGTCGAGCATTTCGACCAGGCGCGCGGTCTGCACAGCCACCGGCTCCGGTGGCTGCTTGCCTTCCCACTGCAACATGGCGCGGCCTTGCGGCGGCGAAGGTTCGATGGTGGTAGGCAGGGCGCGCGTGGTGGTCATGGGTACGGTCGGCGTTAGCGCCGCGCAAAGAAATAGGCATAGACGGGCCGGTTGTGGCGCACGCACCAATGCTCCCGGTGGGTCAAGGCGTATGGCCCCAACTGCTCGGCCAAATCCGGGTCGTGCGGGGCAAAGGCGTCGTGCCGCTCCACCAGATAGCGCACATACTCGCCATATTCGGCCACGTCGCTCTTGAAATGGAGCAGCCCGCCGGAGCGCAGTTTGTTCGCCAGCAGATCGACAAAGGGAGGCGAAAAGAGCCGCTTGACCTGGTGCTGTGGCTTCCACCAGGGATCGGGAAAGAGCACATGCACCGCGTCCAAGCGGCCATCGGGCATGACGCGCGGCAGGCTAAAGCGGCAGTCGTCGTCGCTCACCCACAGATTGTCGATTGCCGCGCGCTCGATGCGCGTCAGCAGCAGCCGCGTGGCTTTGGTCTTGGTTTCATAGCCGATATAGGCGCGCGTGGGGTGACGCTGCGCCCGATCCAACAGGAAATCGCCCCGGCCAAAGCCGATCTCCGCCTCCAATGGCCGGGTCGACTCGATCAGGCGGCGCAGCTTTGCGCCGTTCTCGCCGCGCGTGTCGTCCAGCGCCAGGGCGCGGAAGAAGGGGCGATCCAAACCCCATTGGGGCAGCAGGTGCGCGTCGGGCCGCCGTCGCGGGTCGCCGCCGATCAGCCCGCGGCCTGCTTCCCAATCGGCATAGGCGCGGCGAATGTCCTCCTCGGTTAGCTCTTCCCAGGTAAAGTCCATGCGCCCCTGAGAGAAAGAGGTAGCATGATAGTCGAGTTGGACGGGTCGCTCTGCCATGATGGAATGCAATAAACGATTAAGCCAATATTAAACCAATAAAGACAGTCTATCCATGCAGCTTGCGGCGGATGGTCTCTTGCACGACTTTGGCGTCGGCGGGCAGATAGACCGGCGGGTTGGCGTGCTCGCTCTCAACCTCCGGCAAGCTGCCTTCATGATAGCCCACCTTGAAGCCGGTGAACTTCAGCCCGTGCGCGGTGCTGATTACGATCACGCGCTCATGCGATTTGATCTCGCCGCGCTGCAAGAGCTTCAAGAGCGCGGCCAGCGCCACGCCCGTGTGCGGACAGGTGTACATGCCGGTCAAGTCGGCCAGCGCCGCGGCATTGGCGAGTTCATGCTCGGTGGCCTGCTCGACAATGCCGTTGGTTTCAACGATTGCCTGCACAGCCTTCTCATAGCTCACCGGGTCGCCGATCTGAATGGCGGTTGCCAGCGTCTTTTGCGCCTGGATCGCGTCCTTGTCGGCAAAGCCGTTGAGATAGCTGCGATAGAAGGGGTTGGCTTTCTCGGCTTGCGCGGCCACCAAGCGCGGCATCTTATTGGTAATGCCCAGGTCCATCAACAACTTCAGCCCCTTGTAGAGCGCGCTGATGTTGCCCAGGTTGCCCACAGGGATCACGATCCAATCGGGCACTTCCCAATCAAACTGGCGCACGATCTCGATGCCGACTGTCTTTTGCCCCTCGATGCGGATGGAGTTCATCGAGTTCGCCAAGTAGATGCTGTTGTCCTGGGTGACCTCGCGGACGATACGCATACAGCCGTCGAAATCGGTATCCAGCGCCAGCACATGCGCGCCGTTCGCCACCGGCTGGACCAACTGCGCGGTGCTCACCTTGCCCTGGGGCAAGAAGATGATGGCAGGGATGCCCGCGCACGCGGCATAGGCGGCCAGCGCGGCGCTTGTGTCGCCTGTGCTGGCGCAGGCCACAGCCTGCACCGGGCTGCCATCGGCCATCATCTGCTTCACCACGCTGACCAAGACGGTCATGCCGAGATCTTTGAAGCTGCCTGTGTGGCTGTTGCCGCACAGCTTCACCCATAGATCGGGCAGGCCAAGCTGCTTGCCGAGCCGTTCGGCCCAGTAGAGATTGCTG
>CAZZNG010000123.1:0-11973 GCA_964655505.1 uncultured Litorilinea sp.
TCCACCAGCTCCAGCAGCTCTTCGTCATCCATCATGTCCACTTTGTTGAGGAAGACCACGATCGCCGGCACTTCCACCTGCCGCGCCAGCAGAATGTGCTCGCGCGTCTGCGGCATGGGGCCATCCGGCGCAGCCACCACCAGAATGGCGCCGTCCATCTGCGCCGCCCCGGTGATCATGTTCTTGATGTAGTCGGCGTGACCCGGGCAGTCCACATGCGCATAGTGGCGATTCTCAGTCTCATATTCCACATGCGAAATGGCAATCGTGATGCCGCGTGCCCGCTCTTCAGGCGCATTGTCGATCTGGTCGAACAGGCGTGAGTCCGCCCAGCCCTTGAGCGACAGCGTCTTGGTAATGGCTGTCGTCAAGGTGGTCTTGCCATGGTCAATATGCCCGATTGTCCCCACGTTCACATGGGGCTTTGTCCGTTCAAATACTGCCTTGGACATCGCTCGCTCTCCTTCATTACAGGGTAAGCTTGTCTAAATATTTCACAAGATGGCCCGCAGGTCGGTTTAAAACAATGTTGTCTTAGATACCGGCAAGCGGGCCAAAATGCGCCATCCCTAATGGCGCAACTGCACCGCCGGAACCATCACGGCGGTGCAGATGTTTTACAGTGTCGGTCTGCGGCAGCAAGAGGCAAGCGATTACTCGACCAAATCGAATGCCGCAAACCTAAGTAGGATACATGAAACCGGACAAGATGGCAAAATCTCACCCCTCCAGGATTCACATAAGTCCTACTTCACCCCTAAGCACTCCCCTTGACGATCTTCTCCGCAATCGACTGGGATACCGGCGAGTAGTTGGAGAACTCCATGGTAAAGGTGCCGCGACCGCTGGTCAACGAACGTAGATCAGTGGCATAGCCGAACATCTCGCTCAGCGGCACGCGCGCGGAGATTGCCTGTACCCCCCCGGCGCGCGACTCCATGCCCGCGATCTCACCGCGACGGCTCGAAATATCGCCGACCACGTCGCCCACAAAATCCTCCGGCACAACCGTCTCCACCTTCATGATCGGCTCAAGCAGAATGGGCGACGCTTTC
This sequence comes from uncultured Litorilinea sp., assembly GCA_964655505.1. Lineage (GTDB taxonomy): Bacteria > Chloroflexota > Anaerolineae > Caldilineales > Caldilineaceae > QEUY01. Next base: position 1,056 of record CAZZNG010000123.1, read on the forward strand.
TGCGCGCCTTCCTTAAAGGCCATGCTGCCCGCAATCTTGAAGGCCATTTCGCTGGAGTCTACTTCGTGATAGCTGCCGTCGACCAGCGCGACCTTGACATCGACCACCGGATACCCGGCCAGCACACCACTCTCCATGGCTTCGGCCACACCCTTCTGCACAGCCGGGATGTACTCGCGCGGGACTGTGCCGCCGACGATCTTGTCCTCAAAGACGAACCCGCCGCCCGGCTCATTCGGCTCCATCTCCAGCCAGACATGACCGTATTGACCACGACCACCGGATTGGCGCACAAAACGACCTTCGACACGCACAGGACGGCTGATTGTCTCGCGATAGGCGACCTGCGGGCGGCCCACGTTACACTGCACGCGGAACTCGCGCTTCAGCCGGTCGACAATGATGTCGAGGTGCAATTCACCCATCCCCGCAATGACCGTCTGGCCCGTCTGGTCGTCGTAGTTAACCTGGAAGGTCGGGTCTTCTTCAGCCAGCTTGATCAACGCTTCGGACAGCTTCTCCTGGTCGGCCTTGGACTTCGGCTCCACAGCAACCTTGATCACAGGCTCTGGGAATTCAATCGTCTCCAACAGGATCGGATTGTTCTGGTCGCACAGGGTCTCGCCGGTGAAGCTCTGCTTCAGACCAACAATGGCGCAGATGTCGCCCGCGTCGCACGCCTTGATCTCCTCGCGCTTGTCCGCGTGCATCTGCAACAGACGGCCAATACGCTCGCGGCGGTCCCGGTTCACGTTGTAGACCGTGCTGCCGGATTCGAGCGAACCCGAATAGACACGCACATAAGCCAAGCGACCGACATACGGGTCCGTCACAATCTTAAAGACCAGCGCGGAGAAAGGCTCGTTGGCATCGGGCTTGCGCTGCTCCGGCTCGCCTGTGCGCGGCGAAATCCCCTGCACCGGCGGCACGTCCAGCGGGCTGGGCAGATAGCGCACAATGGCGTCGAGCAGCAGTTGCACCCCCTTGTTGCGCAGCGAGCTACCCGCCAGCACCGGAACCACCTCATTGCTAATGACGGCCCGGCGCAGCGCCGCGTACAGTTCCTCGTCGCTGATCTCCTCGCCTTCCAGGAACTTGAGCGTCAAATCTTCGTCGGTCTCGGCGATACGCTCAACCAACTGCTCGCGCGCGGCCTCGGCCTCGGCGCGCAGATCGTCGGGCACATCCTCGATGGACGGCATTGCGCTCAGATCTTCCCCAAAGACATGCGCCTTCATGGTGATCAGATCGACCACACCCCGAAAGGTGTCTTCCTTGCCCACAGGGAGTTGCAGCGGCAGCGGCGTCGCGCCCAGCCGGTCGATGATCATCTGGCAGGTGCGCTCAAAGTTGGCGCCTACCCGATCCATCTTGTTGACAAAACAGATACGCGGCACCTGATAGCGGTCAGCCTGACGCCACACCGTTTCCGACTGCGGCTCCACACCGGCCACCGCGTCGAAGACCACCACACCGCCGTCGAGCACGCGCAAGCTGCGCTGCACCTCCGCGGTAAAGTCAATGTGGCCGGGCGTGTCGATCAGGTTGATCTGGACATCCTCCCCCGTGATCCGGTCGATCCAGGTAGTCGTGATGGCAGCGGCGGTAATCGTGATGCCGCGCTCGCGCTCCTGCACCATCCAGTCGGTTACAGCCGTCCCCTCATGCGTCTCACCCATGCGGTGGATACGACCTGAGTAAAAGAGAATGCGTTCCGTTGTCGTCGTTTTACCGGCATCAATGTGGGCAATGATGCCGATGTTTCGCGTCCGTTCGATGGGATATTCAACACTCATAAAACTTCCTATTTTTGAGCAAAAACGTACGGCGCCGAACCGCCACAAAGTCTTCGCGTCTACGTACGGACAGCAGGCGTACCGACAGCAGGCATCGTCGTCGATCGCCGCTATCTGCTCGTTGCGTGATAGCTGCCTTTGTGGCAAGGGCGCCGCACTGGTCTAAGGCGTAGCCGTTTATCCGATTTACCGTCACCCAGGATCAACCGTTGTCCTGTGGCGGCAAATTAGTAACGGAAATGGGCAAACGCTTGATTGGCTTCGGCCATGCGATGTGTGTCTTCGCGCCTCTTGACGGTCGTGCCCTCATTGCGAGAGGCATCCATCAATTCCGACGCAAGGCGTGCCGCCATGTTGCGGCCACTGCGCCGGCGCGAACTGTCGATGAGCCACCGCATGGCTAAGGCCATACGGCGGTTGGCGCTAATCTCAACCGGAATCTGGTAGGTCGCGCCACCCACACGTCGCGGCTTCACCTCGACCAACGGCGTCGCATTCTTGAGCGCTTCTTCAAACACCTCGATTGCCGGGCGGTTGGTGCGCTCCTCGATGATGCTAAAGGCATCATATACAACACGGGTCGCCAGGCTCTTTTTGCCTCGCTCCATCAAATTGTTGACAAACTTCGCCACCACCTCGCTATGATAGCGCGGGTCCGGGGTGACGGGTCGTATTTCTGCTCGCTTACGTCGCATTGCCTAGCCTCTATTTTCTGCCTATGCTCAGTCGGGCGCCTAAAATCGACTTGCCTAAAATCGACTTAACGGGGCCGCTTGGTGCCATACTTGCTGCGGCCGCGCTTGCGCTTGTCCACGCCCGTGGTGTCCAGCGCGCCGCGCACAATGTGATAGCGCACGCCCGGCAGGTCTTTCACACGACCGCCGCGCACTAGAACGACACTGTGCTCCTGCAAGTTATGCCCCTCGCCCGGAATGTAAGCGGTCACTTCCATCCCATTGGACAAGCGCACACGCGCAACCTTGCGCAGGGCGGAGTTCGGCTTCTTGGGCGTCGTCGTGCGCACCTGTGTACACACGCCGCGCTTCTGCGGGTTGCCCTTGGGCACGCGCTTGGTCTTGCCCGCCAGCGTATTCAGCGTATAGCGCAGCGCAGGCGCCTTTTCCTTCTTTGCAATGCTCTTGCGGCCCTTGCGGACCAACTGGTTAATTGTCGGCAAAAGATTCTCCTCCGGGTTACTTACGTCCCACAGTCAAGATAGACAGTCAAAACAGACAGTCAACACAGACAATCAAAATAAACAGTTCAAGATAGACAGCCGGGACATTCATCCACGGCTATAATTTCTCACGTCGACAACTTCTCACATCGACAGCGTGCGGATTGAGCTTGAGTGCCCACCCCGCCCATTTTTACATGCAGTTTAGTTGGCGATCAACATCCGCCAACATCAACTGTTAATGAGTTCAGGTCTAATCAACAATTGGCCCAACAATGGGCCGCCTGGTGTACCACAAGAGTAGGCAAGACCCACGATCCGTGAGTGTATCACACAAATCCCCCTGTGGTCAAATCTCCGCGCTCGCTTATACCATGCCTTCCCGCATCAACACAAATGCACAAGCAGCTTTTCGCCATTTAGCCCCACAGTGCGCATCCAGATACGCCGCCTGCCATGTAGAGCCATGTAAAAAGGCCCGGCTCAGAGCCGGGCCTTTCGTTTCGCTCCGAAGGCGAGAGGCGACTACATGCCGCCCATGCCAACGCTGATCATACCCGTGTCAGTGGTCACGTCGACCGCTACGCCCATGGACGGATCGGCCAGCGCTTCGTTGATCTGCTGGCTGATCGGGGCCAACACCGAACCGGACACGCTCATGTTGCCGACGCCGGCCTGCTGCAGATCGACAACTACATGGTTATTCTCGACGTCGATCGTGCCAGCCAAATCCAACGTATTACCGGCGGGCAGGACGCCTTCCTCCAGGTTGACGCGGATGAAGATCTGATTGTTCGGCTCGAACCAGACATTGATCCCGGTCACCGGGTTGCTCTCACCGCTGTTCTGGTCGAGCAAGACGCTCAACAGGCTGCTAAATTCGGCTTCAGTCCACTCGACATTCCCCGCCATCATCAGATTGGCAACCTTGTTCTGCGCGTTCAGAGCCGTATCAACGCTCACGTCGATCGGGCGATCCGGCACAGAGACGGGTGTGGCGGTGCAGGCAGCGAGGCTAGCCACCAACAGCAGTGCGATGATTGAGACGACCCAGTTCCTGCGATTCAGCATAGAGACCTCCCTTTGTGTCTTTGGACGAATGGTTAGAAACATTTTTATTCCTACAAAATCGCTTTGTCGCAACCACACTCAGGTAACAGCCGGTCGAATCTTAGCCGGTTCAATCTGCCATGCAATCTGACAAGGCGAATTCTGTACGAATAAACTATACAGCACGTCGAGCATAGGCAAAAACGTCCACAATTCTTGCCTGGTTCCGGCCTTTTTCCTAAAAACAGGCGCATTTCAGGCGCGGAGATCTAAGTGTTGCCATGTTGGAGGGATTGTCATTATAGCAGTATCGCCAGAGCAGCGCAACCGTTTTCCAGGCTGATCAGGCCTATCCCTAGCGTACGCACCCCGCAGCCAGTGCTGCGCACACTCTTGTGAACATAGATGTATCCACAACGTGCCCCCTTCCCAACAACCTTACAGGCTGTCCGGCACAAGCTGTCCGGTACAGACTGACGCATGTGCCGCTCCTTCGCAGCGCGCTGTGTGGCGCAAAGCAGTGATTACCCTACGATTCTCCCACAAGTTACAGCGCAAGCGATCAACAGGTTACGGCTGTGGGATGCAGTCCCCCGCGAAATCCCTGCGCCGGTGGCAGCCTGAACCACAGGCAAGATCAAGCCCCAAGATCGAGCCAAGTGAAAGCGGAGGGCAATGTAGGGCCAAAGCCAAGATAGACAAGATTAGGATGGGCGCTGCTGCAACGTATACCGCTTCCCACTCTACGCGTACCGTGGGTGTAAAGGTGTGGGCTATGCCCCATTTGGGCAAAATCGTCGCGGTTGGCCGCCAACGTCCCAAGCGGATATGAAACCATTCAGGGGAATATGGCGCGTTCATCGCTGCCGCAGATCGCGCAGGCAGTGAACCGCCCCGCGTGCCTAGCCTTGCGTGCTTGCTACGCTTGAGGCGCGTCGATGGTTGGCGGGTCGTCGGGCGCATCGTGCGCGGCGTTTGCATTGGCCGCGAGATTGCCCGTCATGGCTTCTTCATAGCCGCGCAGCACGGCATAGAGGATTTCGTCCAGGTAGTGGTCGATCAACTGCTGCACGCGCACGTCGTCCGCGTCAAGGCCGGGAGAATTCTTGTGGCTGTGCAGCACCTGGTTGAGTTGGCTGCGGAAGAATTGAACGGCGCGGCCGGTCTCGGTCAAACCGATGTGATAGTCCGCGGCATCACGCCCATAATCCCTGCCCAACTTGCGCCCCTCGGCCAGAAGCGGTTCACGTTGGGCCGGTTTCAGCACATAAGCAATTGCCAGCGCGAAAAGCTGGCGGCCGCGCTGCCGGGTCAGGTCGCGTTCCTGCTCAGTTAGCGACTGCGCCCAGACCATATGCTCCTGGGGCATACGCTGGATCTCCTCGCGCACCCGGTCCACCGCGGCCGACAGCACACTCTCCGAATCGGCTGTGGTGGATTGGCCCATTCGCTCCTCCAAGAATCGGCGCAAGTCGCCAATGCTAAAGCGCCGATGGCCGCCGGGCGTGCGGAAGACAGGGATCTCGCCCTCGTCGGCCCACTTGCGCAGCGTGGAGTAGTGGACACCCAAGAAGTCGCTGGCATCTTTTAGCGTAAGCCATTGCTCCGCCTGGGTGCGGCGGGCAGGCACAGCGCGCTCTGGATCAGATTTAGCCATCCTACTCACTCAGTCTCATGGGTCTTACTCAGTCTCATGACTCAATTTTACAGGTTGGCGCGGCAGCCCAATTTGCGTCACCGGCCGGCCCTCTGCCCTTAGTTTACCATAAGCACGCGCGTACTTCACGCGCCCTGCTTATCCTCTGTGATTGCCTGTGTCTTGTTCCGTGTTCTTGTCCCAGGTCCATTCAGAGGCAGCAGACTGCATCGCGCGCAAGTCAAAGCCCATTTCTTCGAGCCAGTTGTCCAGGCGATCGAGCAGTTGATTGAGCAAGCCCATCAATTCAGGAAATTCAGGCCCAAGCGCGACCGAGGCACGAAGGACCGCGTCAATATCTTCCGCGGCATGGGCCGGCAGGCGATTACACAAAGCCTGCATCCGCGCCACAAGCTGTTTCTCGCCCGGATGCAGCACACGGTTAGCAGCAAAAACAATGTCAAAATAGCTCGCCAGCAGCGCGGCCAAACGATGATTAATGCTCACCAGGTCGCGCCGTTGGGCAGCTTTCGCCAGTTGCGTGGTGTAGGCAGGGATGAGCGTGCGCAGGACAGGGTGATTGAACGCAACAATATTGCGCCGCAGCGCTTCAGGGTAGGGCTGCCGAGTCAGGCGTTGCAGCGCCTGCAGCCAACCATTGGGGTCATGCAGCAGGTGGGAATGATGCACAGTGTAGGCAAAGGCTGTGCTGTAGCCCAAGCTGGCCTGATGCTCGATGAGCACGCGATTGAGTTGGTCGGCCATCCAGGTCGTGTCGAAGTACATCACGTCGACCTCAATGCCCGTAACCGCATCGAACCAGCCATCGCTCGATCCCCAGTAGGCTAGGTCAAGGTTCGCCCTGGATGCGCCCCCGCTGCGCGCGACAATCGCCTTGCGCGTCTCCAGATCAATCTCGCCATGTGTGTAGACGTATAGATCGATGTCGGAAAGCGCATCAGGCGTGGGGCCGGTCTGCGATCCGGCCAGGGCGACCGCTTCGACCTGGGGCAACTGGGCAAAGAAAGCCGCCAGCTTGCGCGCCAACGTCTGCGCGGCCGCAGGCAGTGTATTGGCGGATGGCGTATCCATGATGCACCTCGCGCGCGTCACGTATCATTGCGCCCGTTCTACATGGGCTGCACGCGCAAACGTTTATAACCAAACGTTTATAACACCGTCACCGGATCAATGTCGACGCGCCAACCAAAGGGGAAGGTGAGCGGACGCAGCACCGCGGCCGGGTCATGGGTCAACAGCAGCAACTGCCAACGATAATAGCCGCGGAAGCGGGCAAAGAACGCAGGAGCCGGGCCAATCACAGTGGCATCTTGCAGGCCGAGCGCGTCGATGCGCCCGCGCACTGCATCGGCCATTTCCAGCGCGGCAGCTTCGGCCTTTTCCAGCTTCTTGTCCCAGTAGACCAGCCGGGCCATGCGGCGCAGCGGCGGATAGCCCACTTCACTGCGATAGGCCATCTCGCGGCGGTAGAACGCCTCGTAATCGTGCTGGGCCGCGGCTTGGATCACATAATGGTCAGGCGCATAGGTCTGCACCACCACGCGGCCGCCGTGACGGCTGCGCCCGGCGCGCCCCGCGACCTGGGTCAACAGTTGAAAGGTGCGTTCGCCCGCGCGGAAATCGGGCAGATACAGCCCTACATCCGCGGCCACGACCCCCACCAGCGTGACCAGCGGCAGGTCAAGCCCCTTGGCGATCATCTGCGTGCCCACCAATACGTCTGCCTCGTGGTTGGCAAATCGGCGCAAGATCGTTTCGTGGCTGCCCTTGGTCGCAGCCGTGTCGGCATCCCAACGCAGCACACGCGCGCGCGGCGCATGTTCACGCACCATGTCTTCGATGCGCTGCGTGCCGCTGCCAAAGTAGCGGATGCGTTTGCTGCCACATGCGGGGCAGATCTCCGGGATCGGGTAACGCCGGTTGCAGTGATGGCAGACCAGTTGATGCGCCCGCTCATGGTAGGTCAGCGGCACATCACAGCGGCTGCACTCCTGCACATCGCCACAGTCGCGGCACATGACAAAGGTGCTGCTGCCGCGGCGGTTCAAAAAGAGAATCGCCTGCTGCCCCGCGTCCAGCGTGGCGTGCAGTTCAGCTTGCAGGCTGCGGCTCAAAATGCTGCGGTTGCCCGAACGCAGTTCCAGGCGCATATCGACGACTTCCACCGGCGGCAGATCGTTGTAGCGCACCGGCACGGGCCGATGGGGTAGAGGCGGCGCACTCGGCCCGCCACCATTTGCGTTCACGGCGACCGGCGTCTCGCCAACGACTTCATTGATGCCTGCGCGCGCGGACACCTCCTGCTCGGCCCCCCCCTGCTCCGCCGTTTCGTGATGCACAACGTGATGCTCGACAACTTCGTGACCCACGATCCGGCGCGGCATGGAAAGCAACGTCAGATCGCCCTGTTCGGCGGCATAGTACGCTTCGAGGCTGGGCGTGGCACTGCCCAAAATCACCACGCCGCCGACCAGATCCGCCAGCCGTCGCGCCACCTGGCGCGCATCGTAGAAGATCTTGAAGCTGCCCCACACCTCGGCATCTTGCTTATAGGCCGGTTCGTGTTCCTCGTCCATGACGATCAGCCCCAGCCGCTTCAGCGGGGCAAAGAGCGCGCTGCGCGGCCCCACCACCACATCATAGCGCCCGGCGCGCACAGCCCGCCATACGTCATAGCGTTCGCCCGGACTCAAGCCCGAATGGATGACCGTCACGCGGCCCGGAAAGCGCCCGGCAAAGCGCGCCACGGTCTGCGGCGTCAGCGCAATTTCTGGAACCATGACAACCGCCTGCCGCCCGCGCGCCAGCGTCTCGGCAATGGCGCGCAGATAGATCTCGGTCTTGCCCGAGCCGGTCACCCCGTGGATCAGAAAGCTGCTCGGCTTGTCGGGCAGGTCGTCCAGCGGCCCCGGATGCTCGCGCAGATGCGCCAGTCCCTCTGTGACCACGCGCTGCCATACAGCCGCCTGCTCCCCGGTCAGCGGCGGCGCTTGTGTGGGGGTGAAGTGCCTGCCCGCCAATGGATCACGGAAGCGCACCAGTTCATCCAGCGTCACCAAGCCCGCATCGCGCAAGGCGCGCAGCGCGGCCAAGTCTGTATCGACCACCTGATAAAGGTCGCCGCGCCAAGTCGGCCCGGTCTGGCCGCGCAGCGTCTCGACCAGTGGGCGGTACTTGTCGACCCCGCGCATGGCCTCCAAGCGGCTCTGCGCGGTGGCCGGATCAACGGCCAGCAGCACCTGTTCCCCTTCGACCGTCACCAGCCCCTTCTTTGCCAGCGCCTTGACCGCGTTGGCGTGGGGCAAGTCACAGTCCGCCACCAGTTGATCGACCGCGCCGCGCTGGTCGGGCTGGGCCAAGAGCCAAGCCAGCGCCAGGGTCTGCTGCGTATCGCGGCCCAGCCGCGCCAACGCCGCGTCAACCGGCAGATCGCCTGCCGTCCAGGTGATCTGTAGCTCGCGCTTGGCGCGTACAGCCGTGCCCCCCTGCTCCTTTTCCAAGAGGCCGGGCGGCAGGAAAAGCTTGATTGCTTCGGAGATCGGTGCAACGTAGGTATGGGTCAGCCACTTCGCCAGTTCCAACTGGGTTGGCGTCAAGACCGGCTCCGGTCGCGCCAGGCGCGCCAGGGGCTTGGTCGGCACGGGTGAGCTTTCCGCCTCGCCCAATACCACGGCTTGCACCTGGCGCGGGCCAAAGGGAACCCAGACCAGATGGCCGGGCTGTACCTGGCCGATCAGTTCAGGCGGCACATGATAGTGGAAAGTCTGAAGGGTGGGTGCTTCGTCGTCTGCGGGTGGTGCTTCGCCGAAATCATCAATAGGGGGCGGCGCATCTGCCAAGCGGCGGCTAAAGGTTCGCCGGATCGGCACGTTGACAACAACTTCAACTAGTTGCATAGCGCGTAAGACGGATTGCACAGCCCGCACAGGCTCGCCCATCACAGCGCCAGCGGCCATGACCGGGCGGCCAACCGGCTAGCCGCGCGTCCCGTAGATGGACTCCTGGCTAAACCCGAAGGCAAAGGCAGCCATCGCGGGCAGGGTTCCGGCCACAATGTTGGCCGAGGGGTTCAAGCCGAACATGCCGAAAACCAGGCCAAAGAAAAAGTAGCCAATCCAGCCGACCAGCAGGCCAATGATGGGCAGGATCAAGCCGCGCAGCCCATATTTGCGGTCAAAGAAATTATACTGCGTGCTGTTGGCGTGCTGGCGCATGGTGTACAGCGCGCCCAGCGCGCCACCCAATGCACCGGCAATGCCCGTGCCCAACCAGGCCGCGAAGTGGTTCACCACTGCGCCGCCCGGCCTAAAGCCCAAGCTGCTGGAAAGCCACGCCTCCATCTCTAGCTGCAAGATGAAACGGGCCATCAACACGATCAGCGCGAAGCCGGCCCAACTGAAGAGATAGACGTGCAGGCGGTCGCGATACAGGTTGGACCAATCGCGCGCTTGGCTCTGCCGCCGCACAATGGTGCGTACCTGCTGCATGTAATATTCCACCTCGGCGGAGCGCATGGGGTCGCTCTGCAGGATAGAATAGGCTTTGTCCAGCAAGTGACGCGCCCGTTCGGCGGCTTCATGCTCCACAGGCAGCAGTTCGGCTAGCTCGGCATGTAGCTTGGTAATCTCCTGCAGGAGAGCCTCGGCGCTGACTTCCGACATGCGCGGCAGCAGCGTCGAACGGCGCTTCTTGCTGCCGCCCACCGACATGGCGTTAACGAAACCGGCCTGGTCGAAGCGCACAGGGCTGTCAGGCTCATCATAGCGCGGCGTGCGGTAGCCTGTATAGTCCAGCAGATCAGGCTCGATCTCCGGTTCAGGCGTTGCGCCGAAATCTTGCTCCAGCCACCTTTGCCCCGGATCGGGCCACGGGTCTATGTCCTCGGGGTCGGGCGTTGTGCTGGCGACCGGCGTCTTGGGCACAGCGGGCTGGATGGTTGCCTCCTGCTCGCGGCGCAGTTGCTCATATTTGTGCTCCAGGCTATACAAGCGATCCGCCCGGCTGCTGTCGGCTGCTTCGCCAGGCGCGGCGCTGGAACGCACACTCTCCAACGGCCGCGGCGTCACCTCTGCAGGGGGCTTGTCTGGATCAAGGCGCGGCGGGCGCACCCCGATCTCGTCCAGTTGGAACTGTTCACGCCGCGACACAGCAGGCTCAACCCGGCTGGACGACGTAGCGCGGTCGCTGCGTGTGGACGATGACGCAGCGCGGTCGCTGCGTGTGGACGATGACGCAGCG
>CAZZNG010000123.1:12073-13707 GCA_964655505.1 uncultured Litorilinea sp.
GCTGCGTGTGGACGATGACGCAGCGCGGTCGCTGCGTGTGGACGATGACGCAGCGCGGTCGCTGCGTGTGGACGATGACGCAGCGTAATCACTGTGTGCAGAAGGCGGTGGCGTGTATTCACTGCGGATGGGCGGAATCCCGCTGGCTGCGGAGCGCTCGTCGGTGGAATGCTGCTCGTCAGCGCGGGGCCAGCGGTCAACCTCCGGCTCAAACCCGCTGCCTGCAAAGGCATCCTCTTCAAATCCATAGGCAGAGTCATTAGCCGGTGGGCGGTTGGGCGCTGCAGGCGGCCCAGCGCGCCAGCCGCCGGACGGGTCTTCTTCACGCGCCGGTGGATGCGGCCGGGTCGGTCGCGGCGGCGCGGCCGCGGGTACAGCGGTCGTATCAGCCGCCGACACATCCAGCCCGCCCAACATCATTTCATCCAGCAGCGAATCCGCGCGCCAGCGCAACAGTTCGGGGCTTTCATCCAGATAATTGGCCGCGTAGGAGGCACGATAATGCGCCGATTGCGCGGCGCCAGAAGCAGCGCCCGCATCGGACTGCTCGCCCGGTTGGGTCGGGTTTTCATGTGGCACGGCAGACGGGCGCGATGAAGCGGCCCGCGCCGCGAGAGAATCCTCCGGGAGATGATCTTCCGGCTCGTGCGACATGCTGCCTCCAGGCAACGACGAATCATGCATAATAGGAATTATAGTAGCACCAATCAAACCGGATGCCAAGACGCAATGCCGACTCAACGCTTGCGCCTTGCCTACCCTTTCAGCGTCAGGCGGCTATACATCTTTGTTCATAAATTTCTTTTAAATTCCTTGGCTTGGCTGAAGCTTACGCCAATGGCCGGGCGGCCATGCTTTATGCAAGCGCCCATCTACACAGACGTTTAGGGCTGGAGAGAGGATACGCACACCCTACAACCTATCAAAAAAACACCTGGCGAAAAGCAGGGAAAGCGCCAGGGTGGGGCCAGAGTTTAGATGGGCGGTAGACGCCAACCAATTTGACATACGCTTACCGCGACCTCTATAATCGTGTTTTGAAGTTCGGTAGACCGCGGCCAGGGCTGAATCGTTCGGGCAACCGTTGTAGTGGAATAAGCGTAGCGTAAACGTCGCGATGTAATCATCGTGGTGTATAATTAGGTGACGCAATGCCCAGCGTGTAATGCCTGACGTGCGCCGGACGCTGGACCAGCGGCGGACAGCTCCCTGTCTAAACCGCCGGGCAACGTGGAAAACCGGCGGAAAACCGTTTGAAGCAAAATTGTTAGAGCGAATATTGCTTGAGATATCTCAAGATTTTAAGGAGTCACAGCTATGCCGAAGCGCACATGGCAACCCAAGGTAAGAAAACGCCTCCGAACGCATGGTTTTCGCAAGCGCATGAGCACCCCTGGCGGGCGCAACGTGCTAAAGCGCCGCCGCCAACGGGGCCGCACGCAACTGGCCGTTAAGCTGACCATCCGCAAGTCCGTCTAGGACCGCAGACAAACGCTCGAAGCTGGTGAAGGCTCCGGCGACAGGGTTCCAGCATAAGCAGTGGCCCCTGGGCTGTGGCATAAAGGCGACGCACAGGCTGCACAGCAAGCGCTCGTTCCGCTCAGACTGTTCAGGTTAGACACTGTTCAGTTAGG
>CAZZNG010000123.1:13807-15500 GCA_964655505.1 uncultured Litorilinea sp.
TCAGAGCGGATCGTCGAAGAGCAAACTGTGGCGCAGCCGCGTGCAGACAAGTTCGATGCGATAGTGGGCGCGTGAAACAACGGTATCGAGTTCGGCAAAACAAGCGGTTCCAGGAAATTCGCCGCACGGGACGGTCGTATACCAACGAACTTTTGGTGCTGTGCGTCCTTCCCAACCAGTTGCCGTACAGCCGCTTTGGCTTCTCGGTCAGCAGCCGGATTGGCAATGCGGTTGTTCGCAATCGCATCAAGCGCCAGTTGCGCGAGGCGATACGGCTGCGAATGGATTCGATTAAGCCAGGGTGGGACTTGGTTTTCATTGCCAGAAATCCGATTCGCAGTGCGGATTATCATCAAATGGATGCCGCCTGCGCCCGCCTACTTCGGCGGGCGCATTTATTACTTGACACGGACACACCGACAGACACACCGATTCAGGAACACGCTGAACAGGGGCACAACGACCGGCCAGCGCCATGCCGATCCCCAGATCGCACGGGTGAATAAGGTTTATCCATCGATCGATGGCAAGCGCCCAGCCTCCCCAGGCATGAAGCCCTCATAAGCTCGGTACAGGTTCGGTATCAAGTTCGGTCAGCAGCCAAGCAGGTAGGACACAGAGACAAGTAGCCAGACACAGACGCCAGATAGCGAGCGCGCGGTAGTTGCAAAGTATGTTGTGAACGCCCGGCCGGGTGAAAGCCAAATCTGTGAAAGACGTAAAACGAGAGCAGCCAACCGAACAAACGCCCAAATCAACGGCTCAGACCATCTTCTTGGCGCTGATCCGCGGCTACCAACGATTTTTGTCGCCGCTTTTGGGCAGCACTTGCCGCTATTATCCAACCTGCTCCCATTACACTTACGAAGCGATTGAAAAGTACGGCGTGATCAAAGGTGGAGGCATGGGGCTGCGGCGCATTGCACGCTGTCACCCGTGGCACCCAGGTGGTTACGACCCTGTACCGTGAATCCTGCGCCTGTGCAACCAGCCTGACGCCGGTCTGTACTGGCCGATTTTGCCGGCGCGTAGAGGGCGCTGCCACTCTGCCTGCTTAGGAGATGAACTCAACGTGAAACGAAAACCGTTTCTGCTGCTTACTACCCTTGTGATCGCGGCCCTGGTGCTCAGTGGCTGTGGTGTCAGCCGTGAGGGCGTTGATATCACCACCACCCCCCCAGACAACCTCTGGCAAACACTGGTCGTGTGGCCGTTGGGCCATGCCTTGATCTGGATTGACGGTCTGTTGCGATCGATCAACGCGCCCTACCATTGGGGCTTTGCGATCATCATCTTCACGCTGCTCATCAAGGTTATTACCTTCCCGCTGACCATCTCGCAGATTCGAGGGATGCAGGCGCAAAAGGAACTGCAACCGAAGATCCAGGCGCTGCAAAAGAAGTATGGCAAGGATCGCGAGAAGCTGTCCCAGGAGCAGATGAAGCTCTATCAAGAGGCCGGGGTCAATCCACTGAGCGGCTGTCTGCCCCTGTTAGTCCAGATGCCTGTCCTGTTCGGGCTTTACTCTGCCCTGGTGGCGATTGGCCCCAGCATGGCAAATGCCAGCTTCTTCTGGATTCCAGACCTGGCCTTTCCCCAATATTCCGCGGGGCTAAGTTGGATTGCCGAAGCCTGGAGCGCAGGCGATTACGTGCTGCTCGTCCAATATTTGATCTTGCCTGTGTTGCTGATG
>CAZZNG010000124.1:0-15398 GCA_964655505.1 uncultured Litorilinea sp.
GACCTGCTGCCTAAAAGCAGAGGGCCAACCAGGAAATCAATACGCTGCACAGCCTGTTTCCAGTGTGCAGACGTGCGCGTATAGGCATGCCATGCAGCAATTCGACTAGCTTGTGTTGGTGATCCGGCTTGGGTATTTTATGCATGATGTCACGGCAACGGGAGCATGTGTCGGGAGCGTACGCCGCAACAATTGGGCTTCGGTTCGAGGCGCACGAGGAAGTTCCCATTGACCCTGAAAGAGTTTATGCTTACACTATATCGAAAAAGTTTTGCCCTGTCAATAGCCTTTGAAAAACGTTTTTACTAAACAGTCCAACCATCCAACTGTCCGCTCGTACCACCCACATACGGATTTCTGAATGAGTAAACGGCCTTCCCTTCGCGAGATTGCAAAAGTCACCGACGTTTCTGTCTCGACGGTTTCCCTTGTCTTGAATGATCGGCCTGGCATCTCGGCCAAGACGCGCGCGCGCGTTCTCCAAGCAGCCGAAAAGCTCGGCTATGATTGGACAGCGCAAAAAGCCGCAAACGGCGCAGTGACCATTGGCTTGATGATCGAACAAGGCTCCATGCCGGTCTTGCTCGATGCCTTTTACGGCGATGTGATTCGAGGATTTCAAACGGAGGCACAGCGGCTAGGCTATCAGGTGCTGCTCCACATGTATGACCAGGAGAAGGAAGGGCTGGATGCGGTTCAATCGGAACTGGCGGGCAGCGTACGCGGCCTGGTCATCGCCAATGATGGCGACATCACGCCCGACATGGTTGTGCAGTTGGAAGCCGCGGCCACGCCGTTGGTGCTGATCGAAAACCATGTAGAAGGGCATCGCCTCCCCTCGGTGCTGGGTGACAACTTCATGGCGGGCTACAGCGTCATGCGCCACCTGCTGCGGCTCGGACACCGCAAGATCGCGGTGCTGCGCGGGCCGACAAAGTACAGCAGCCTGGTGGATCGTCTCCACGGCTGCTTGGCCGCCGCGGCCGAGGCAGGCATCCAGATCCCCCCGGATTACCTCCCCGCTGCCGACACCGCGCACCCACAAAAAGGCTATCTGCAGATGAAGGAAGTCTTGTCGCTGCCGCACCCGCCCACAGCCGTGGTCGCCATCAGTGATAAGACCGCGTTCGGCGCAATGAGCGCCATCAACGAAAGCACACTGCGTATCCCTGACGACATCGCCATTGTCGGCATCGACAACGTCGCGGAGAGCATGTATACCCGCCCTGCCCTCACCACGTTTAACATCCCCCGCGTCGACATGGGCATCCAGGCCATGCGGATTCTGCACCGCATCATCTCGGGCGAACCCGAACTACCGGTCAAAAATATCGTCTACGGGGAACTGGTCGTGCGCGACTCATGCGGCGCGGGGTAAGCGGCGAGCAGCCAGCCGCGCAGCAGCCCCCACGCCCAATCCCCAAAGCCCTGCCATCTCCAGCGCAAAACGCAGCGCCAGATTCAATGGATGCTGTGACATACGTTTCCCAGGTTAAACTTCAGCGGTTTTTAGCGCCTGTGGAAAGGTGCGCGCTACTCGACCAGGCGCAGCCCTAGATCGCGCGCCAACTGCTGGGCAGCCGCCACATCCGCAGGGTCGAGCGCCGCGGCCAAGCTGCCCCCGGCATGGGCCGGCGCGATGTATTGGGTGAGCAGGCTCACCGCCACCTGGGGATGCTGTGCGGACACCTGCGCCAGCCAATGCAGCACGGGCAGCGTACAGCACGCATAGTGCCCCGGCATGAGCAGATGGCGCACGATCAGCCGCTTGCCTTGCTCGGCCACACGGCGAATTGCACCCGTTACCACCGGCCAATAGTCTGGCATGCCGCCGATCTGCGCGCCACAGTCGCGCACGCTGCCGCGTTCCGTCTGGGCCGGGCCAAATTTGAGGTCGGGCAAGTAGATATCGATCGCGCCGTCTAAGAGGGCCAGCGCCTCCCCCGTCAGATAGAAGTTGGAGTTAAAAACAGCGGGAATGGTCCGCCGCGACCCCAAAGCAGCCAGGGTGGCAAGAATGAAAGGGATATGGGGCGACGGATCGCCGCCAATGAAACAGAGGGAGCGCGCGCCCTCTTCCTGCCGCTGGCACACGCGCGCGGCCAGTTGTTCCGGCGTCGCGGCCACGCCATAGGTGGGATGGAAGGCAAAGCGCGCAGCGGTGCAAAAGTGGCAGGTGGCTGTGCAGCCGGAGAAGAAGATGGCGTGGGCCGGGCGCAGCGGTGCTTCCTCGCCCCAGTGGAGCATTTCGCTGGCGATGTAGCTGGTTTGGCCGACGCGACAGACGCCTTTGCCGCTGCTGCGTAGCGCGCCGCAGCGATGGGGACAGAGCGCGCAATCGCTCAAATGCGACTGTGCTTGTTGGGCCTGCAACACCAGTGAAGGCATGGTGATCTCGAATCCGCGCGCTAGTCGGCAAAGAGGTCGCGCAGGCGATCTTCCACGCCCATGCGCCGCGCCAGCACCACATGGCTGCGCTTGCTGCCGCGACGCACGACGATCACCGCGCGCGACAAGAAAGAGCTTTCGCCGACAAAGATCAGATAGCGCGCATTGCCCACGCGCCGCCAGCGATAGTGGGGCACAAGCTCAGATACCTGCTCATCCTGCGCCCACGGCTCCTGCTTGATCTGCACCGGCACGCCCTCTTGCTCCAGACTGGCACAGGTCAAACAAAGCCCCGACCGCTGCACACATTCAGCGCAATAGATCTGGTCGCAGCGGCGGCAGATATGCACATGTTCGTGGCAGTGATAGTCCTCGCAGATGGCGCACGGCTCGAAGCAGACCGGGCAGACCTGCCCCTTACACATGTGACAGGTGGGGCGGTGGCTGGCGCACAGTTGATGGCCGCAGCCTGCCTGCTGGGTCAAATGGTGCTTGCACAAGGGTTCGCGGCAGAAATCGCAGCGCGCCATGCACGAAGCGCATCCCGTTTCGCCACACTCGCTGCATGCCCAGGTCGCGGTGGTCAGGCTGTGACAGGCCGGGCACTCTTGCAAGCATCCATTGCAGTAGGGGCGGCCTGTGGCCGGGTCGCGCTCGTAGAAGCCGGGACCGACCTGCTTGCCGCAGGCGTGACAGGTGATCAAACAGTTGACGCAAAAACGCTGTCCGCTGGTGGCGCAGACGCCAAGTTGCGCGCTGTACTGCTGGCAGCCGGGGCAGCGCACGGCACAGTCGCCGCAGATCAGCGGGTGCGTGCCATCGGCCGCGGCCACTGCATCGGCGCGCAGGTGGCTGCGGCATTGAAGCGTGCCGCACTCGGCGCAGGGCGCTTGACAGCCCAAGCAGACGGCATCGCCACAGACGGGGCAGCGCTGCACATGCTCGGCACAGGCGCGTTCACCACAGGCCCAACAGACCTGGCCGCACTGATCGCAATTTTCCTTGCCGCAATGGGGGCATTCCGCCACGCCGCAGGACGCGCACAGAATCTCCTGGCAGGCGGCGCATTGACAGATGCAGTCATCACAGCAGATGTGGCCGTTGCGGTCTAACGCCAGCGCGCTGGCAGGCGTGCCGCAGGCGTGACACGCGGGGGTCTGGATGTGGCCCGTGTAGCGGTCGCGCACGACTTCGACACTGGCGGATCGCTGCCCGTCGCTCAGGGTAATGGACGCGATGGCAACGGGTGTTTGCACGATGGCATAGGAGAAGAGCGCCACCTGCACGCGCAGCCGGTGGTTCTCCACCTCTTCGGCCAGTTTGCGCTCTAGTTCGAGTTCGAGGCTGCGCCGTTTTTCGCCGCTTGGGTCGTGGGACGCATAGACCTCGTCGATCTGCTGGCTGTAGTAGGACGTGAGCCGGTTGAGCACTTTATAGAGCCGGGGCAGGATTTCGGCTTCGTGGCTAACGCAGCGCACATCGGCATGGTAGATCGCATACTTGCGCGCGGTTTCGGCCAGGCGCACCAGGTGGGTCATGGGCGGCAGTTTGGGCGGCAGCGGCTGCCCGTTCTCGTCCAGTTCCACCGGCAGCGGCTCGGCATCGGCCCACAGCGCCTCCAGCGCTACGGGTGTCCCCGCGCCAACCTCCCCATTTGTCGCAACGTCCCCGTTTGTCGCTTGGTTGGGCTTGTTGTCGCGGCCATGCCCTGTGGGATCGCTGCCGTTGGCGCTGATGGCGTTTACATCATCGTCCAGCGGAACGCGCTCGCCCGCTTCGTCGAGCATCACCGTATAGAGTTCTTCGCGCTTGTCGTCGGCGCGATAGGTGATGCGCCAGTTGAAGATATAGCGCGCGTGCATCTCCTCGCGCATCTTCAACTCGGCGATGCTAGCATTGAGCGGACGGATGGCAGTCAGCAGTTCTTGGCTGCTGGTGTGGCGGCTGGGCAGCGCCTGTACCGTGAGCGCGCCGCGCCGGTCGAGCAGCGCCAACATGCGGTCGAACAGGCGGCTGCCATGCGCGACCAGTTCCATACCGCTGCCGGGCGTCACCGCATGAAAGCCCACGCGCAACTGTGGCGCGCCAAAATAGTCCACCAGTTCGGCGGGCAAGTCGATCTCCAACGGCCCCTGCTTGCGCCGGTCGAGCGGGCGGACAGTCCCCCCAAAAAAAGTAAAGTAATCGATGGTAAAGCGACGCAGGTCGGTCCCTGGCCCAGAGCGGGCAGCGACCGCGGTCGCGGTCTGACGTTTGTTCATCTGGGGCATTATATCACACTCACTGCCTGCGTTTTATGCAAACATCTTTTTATTTTATGCAAAGTTATGGTATACTCGCGACCAAAGGCTATGGGGTGCAGGAGGGAGAGGATGCAGCACCAAGTTTCACAATTTTTGACCTACATGGTCAAAGAGAAGGATTGTTCGGCCAACACCACAGCGGCCTATCAGAACGATCTGACTCAGTTTGTTCAATTTATCAACGACTATGCCGCGCCCAACGGCCACAGGCTGAATACGTGGCAGGACGTAGACGAGCATGTCGTCCAGAACTATCTGCTCTTTCTGAAAGAGCGCGGTTATGCGTCGTCCACCGTGGCGCGCAAGATCGCCTCGGTCAAGAGCTTCTTACATTATCTGTCCGACATGGGGCAGATCAGCGAAGACCCATCCAAGCGGCTCGACTCGCCCAAGGTGAAAAAGAGCTTGCCGCGTTCAATCAAACCGCAAGAGATCGACAAGCTGTTGGCCGCGCCCAGCAGCGAAGAATCGCCCAAGGCGCGGCGTGACAAAGCGTTGCTAGAGGTGCTCTACGCCACCGGCATGCGCGTGACCGAGTTGGTCAATCTCAACCTGGACAGCGTTGATCTCACCGGCAAGACCATCACCTGTGGCGAAGGGGCCAAGCGCACGCGCACTGTGCCCGTCGTCAAGCGCGCGATCGATGCCATTGCGGATTATCTGGCCGAAGGTCGGCCCCATCTAATCGTCGATCCCAACGAATCGGCCCTTTTCCTGAACCATCGGGGCCAGCGACTCACGCGCCAAGGCTTGTGGCTGATCATCAAGCATTACGTCAAGCAAGTCGGCATCAAGGCTTCGGTGACGCCCCATACACTGCGCCACAGCTTTGCCACCCACCTGCTCAACACAGGCACAGACTTGCGCGAAGTGCAGGAGCGGCTGGGCCATGCCAGCGCCAGCACGACCCAGGTCTACCGCCAAGTTTCGGGCGAAAGCCGGTCGGGGCTGATTGTCGATGGTCGCCCCTATCCAACCGAAAACGGCGAACAGCCCGGCTGATTCTCACCATATAACCAACCCGATCAACAGCCAGCTAGATCAATCGGTTCGATACCCATTCCGGCAGGAATCGCAGGAGCAGCGCGTGACGGAACAATTCACACTCGCCCACTATGACGAGGCTGTGGCCGCCATCCAGGCGCGCACCAGCCACCGGCCCCAGGTCGGCCTAATCTTGGGCAGCGGGCTGAGTGGATTGGCCGACAGCGTGCAAGACGCGGACAGCATCCCGTATGGGGACCTGCCCCACTTCCCGGTCAGCACCGTCGCGGGCCATGCAGGCCGACTGGTCATCGGCACGCTGGCCGGGCTGCCCGTCTGTGTCATGCAGGGGCGCTTTCACTATTACGAAGGCTATACGCTGCAGCAAGTGACCTTGCCCATCCGCGTGATGCGGCGCATGGGCATCGGCACGCTGATCCTGACCAACGCGGCGGGTGGCGTCAACTCTGATTTTGCCGCGGGCGATCTGATGTTGATTGAAGATCACATTAACCTGCCGGGCATGGCCGGTAACAACCCCTTGCGCGGGGCAAACCTGGACGAGTTCGGCGTGCGCTTCCCCGCGGCCAACCGCATCTACACCAAGCGGCTGCGCGACCTGGCGGCTGCTGTCGCCTATGAGCACGACCTGCCCTTGCGCCGCGGCGTCTACTGCATGTTGGCAGGCCCCAACTTCGAGACGCCTGCCGAGATCCGGCTGCTGCGCGTCCTGGGCGCGGATGCAGTGGGCATGAGCACTGTGCCCGAAGCGCTGGTGGCGCACCACGCGGGGATGGATGTGCTGGCGATCAGCACCATCACCAACACCGGCATCGATACACTGGACGCGGCGAGCGAACCGACCCATGAGGAGGTGCAGGATACAGGCCGGTTGATCGTGCCGCGCTTGACCCAACTGCTCATGGGCGTTGTGGCCGAATTGAGCCGCCAAGGCAGCCAGGCGTAGCGCCCGCGCCGCCCCTCGCCGACAGATCTTCCCCCACATCCCGAGCCGGAAGGCGCAAAGGCGCGGTTTGCCTTGCCCGCGCTCGCCGTCTTATAATGCCATCATTCTCCATCACCACGCAGGGATCGCCAGAGACACTATGACCCGACTGCCCGCCCAATTGCGTGACGCAATTGCCCATTACCATGACCTGTGCCACGCGCCGGGCCTGGCACAAGACAGTTGGAACGTCATTCTGCCTGGTATGGCTCGCCGCGACCTGGTCTTTGGCGATCGCCCGCTGTGCAACGTGCTGCGCCCGCTCTTGCATGACAGCTTAAGCTGGCACTATCTCACCGACCGCACCGCGATCATCCTGGGCGCTTTGCGCAAACTGCACCACGCCCTCCTCACCGACGCCAGCTTGCGCGCTCAACTCCACCTGGATCAACATGAAGAATACTTGGCTTTGCTGCCTTCGGGCTATGCCTCCGCCCTCCCCAGCGCGCGCGCAGACAGCTTTTTCACGCGCCAGGCCAACGGCAACTTCACGCTGCACTTTATCGAGTTCAACAGCGAAAGCCCCGCGGGCATGGCCTATACCGACCTGTTGACCGAGCTATTTCTAGAGACGCCCCTGCTGCGCGAGTTTAGCAAGCGGTATCATCTGGAGCCGCTCACCAGCCGCCGCCACGCCACCGGCGCGCTGCTGCGCGCCTATTACCAGTGGCGCGGCAATTATGGCAAGCTGCCCGACATCGCCATTGTCGATTGGGCAGGCGTGCCCACCACCAGCGAATATCGCCTCTTCGCCACCTATTTTGCGCGCTATGGCATCAAAACCGTGATCTGCACGCCCCAGCAGCTCGACTTTCGCAACGGCACGCTCTATGCCGCGGGCCACCCGGTCGATCTAGTCTACAGGCGTGTCTTGACGAGCGAATTGATCCAGCAAGTGGGCGTCACCCATCCCCTGATCGACGCAGTGGCCGCGGGCGCGGTCTGCATGGTCAACCCCTTTAGCGCCAAGCTGTTGCATAAACAGGCCAGTTTCGCCGTTCTCTCCGACGAGCGTAACGCGTACCTTTTCACGCCGATGGAGCGCGCCGCCATCCGCAGCCACATTCCCTGGACGCGCCTAGCCGCAGAGCGGCGCACCCAAGCGCCCAACGGCGCGCCCGTCGACCTGCTGGAGTTTGCCGCCAGGCAGAAGGATCATCTGCTGCTCAAGCCCAACGACGACAAGGGCGACAAAGGCGTGGTGCTTGGCTGGGAGACCGATCAGAGCAGTTGGGAGGCGGCGCTGCGCCGGGGGCTTGACCAGCCGACCCTTGTTCAAGCGCGCGCTACGGTCGCCTTTGAGGAGTTCCCGCGGCTCAACGAGCGCGGCCAAGTGGAGATCGGGCGACGCTTGGTCGATTGCAACCCTTTCCTCTTCCACGGCTATCGGGTGGAGGGCAGTTTAACCCGTCTGAGCACGGCGACGCTGCTCAACTCGGCCCCAGGCGACGGCTCTGTCACCCCTGCTTTCATTGTCGATCCCAAATAGTGATCCCAAATAGACAGTCCGTGTAGGAATCTTCAGGTGATCAAGGCGATTATCTTTGACTTTGACGGCACGATGCTCGAGACGGAAATGCCGGAGTATGCCTCATGGCAGGAGGTCTATCAGCAGCATCAATGTGAGCTTCCCATATCGCTCTGGCTGGAGTTTGTGGGCAAATCAGTGGGTACATTTGATCCCTACACACATCTGGAATCGCTGGTGGGGCGAGCCATCGACCGGCAGGCTGTGCGCCAGGTGCGCCGCCAACGGTTTAACGAATTGCTCGGCCAGCAGACGATCTTGCCCGGCGTCGAAGCAGCGTTGATCTTTGCCAAAGAGGCCGGGATTCGCTTGGCGGTCGCGTCCAGTTCCTCGCGCGAGTGGGTCGTGGGCCACCTCGAGCAGTTTGGCCTGCTCTCCTATTTCGATGCCATCTGCACAGCAGACGATGTAGACCGCGCCAAGCCCGACCCCGCAGTGTACCGGCTGGCGCTGGAGCGGCTGGGCGTGGCCGCGCATGAGGCCATCGCCATCGAGGATTCACGCAACGGCTTGCTGGCCGCCAAGCGCGCCGGGCTGCGCTGTGTGGTCGTGCCCAACGCGCTCACATGCCACTCGACCTTCGAGGAGGCCGATCTACAAGTGACATCACTGGCCGAGGTGGACTGGCAGCAGGTGTGCCGCGCCGCCTAGTTTTTAGAATAGAATCCAGCCAACAAAAAACGGGGCCGCCGCTTGTGGACAGGCCCCGTTTTTGATTGGTATTCCTTAGCAGTACTGCGAAACCTTTCGGGACGCTCACCTTATCTCTCGCCGCCACTTGGGGCGGCGTAAGCGTCCCGGAAGATCATCCTAAAGCTAGATCTCCGTTGCCAGATCGGCCGCGGCAGGGACCTCGTCGACAGCCGGTGCGGATGCAGGCTTCGCCTGCTCCTGGCTGCGGGTGATGCGGCCCCCCGGCGCAAAGGTCGATGCGATCAACCCCAAGGCAGCGCCCACAAAGGCAATCGCAAAGATGCCGCTGATCACCGCGGCCATTGCCTCGCGCAGCGGGCCGTTTAGCGCCGGGGATGCGCCCTCCAGCGGCTCGATCAGGCTGGCGAGTGAGACGGCATCCGGGTCAAGCCCGCGCGCACTCAACGCCGCGGGCAAGCGCAGCGCCAGGAATGCGCCCATGACGCTGACGCCCAACGTCCCGCCGATGTTGCGGCTGAATTGCAGCGTCGATGTGGCTGTGCCCATTGTGTTGCGCGGCACCGAGCCTTGCACCGCGATCAAAAACGGCGGGATCGACAACCCCATGCCGACGCCCATCATGGTGAGATAGACCATTACCATGAGGCGGCTCGAGTCCGTCCCAATCTGCCACATCAAGAACGCGCCCAGCGTCAGCAGCACCATGCCGCATATCGCCACCGTGCGGAAGTTCATGCGCAGCAGCATCCGCCCGCCCACGATGGAAGCAAACATCCACCCCAACATCATGGGCGTCAAGGTCGTTCCGGCTTCGGTCGCGGATGTCCCCAGCACCGACTGGACAAACAGGGGCACATAGGAGAGGCTGCCGAACATGGCCCACCCGGCCATGATGCCGTGCATCGTTGCCACGGCAAAGAGCCGATCCTTAAACAGGTGCAGCGGCAAGACCGGATCGGCGCTGCGCCGTTCCACCCTATAGAGCAGCACAAACAGCACAGCCGCGACAGCCATCAAGCCCCAATTCAGCGGATTCGTCAGGTCCGACAAGCCCAACAGCAAGACCACCACGCCGCCAATCAGCAGGCCCGAGCCGAGATAGTCGACCGAGACCTTGTGCGTGGCGTCTGCCGGGTCTTGCCAAGCCCACCAGACAATAAACAGGGCCAGAAAGCCAGGGATCACATTCACAAAAAAGACCCAGTGCCAAGACCACTGGTCGACGAGGAAGCCGCCCATCACCGGCCCGACGATGGACGAAACACCCCACACGCCGGAGAAAAGCCCCTGCATACGCGCCCGCTGTTCCGATGTGAACAGGTCGCCGATGATGATAAAGACCAGCGGCAGCACGCCGCCCGCGCCCAGCCCTTGCAGCGCGCGGAAGAAGATCAACTGCTCCATGCTCTGCGCCATGCCGCACAAGATCGACCCCAGCAAGAACAAGAGCATGCTAAAGGCGTAGACATTGCGCCGCCCATACAGGTCCGACAGCTTGCCATAGACCGGCACAGTCGTGGTGGAGGTGAGCATATAGGCGGAAAAGACCCAACTGTAGATCGACAGCCCGCCCAATTGGGTGACAATGGTGGGCATGGCCGTTGCAATAACGGTCCCCTCCATGGAGGCCATAAAAAGGCTCAGCATGATGCCTGCCACAATAATAAAGGTGCGCCGACGCGAAAGTGACACGACCTCTTCCTTTCTGGTGAGCAACTCATCATACCGCCCGGCAACAGCAGCAGCGTCGATTGACCATCTCGCTATTGACAAGCGCTCAATCGACCTTTGATCCATCTTGATGGTGATGGCGTGGCTGATGTGCTGGTTGCGGTGGGTGGCGTGTGTGGCTTTGTACGCCATTCCTTGTTCAAACAGACGACGCTACTATACTTCTCGTAGCGCCGCATCTATCGTAGCGGCATCACGGGCGAAGGTCAAGATCGTGGCCCAACAAAACACACCTTCGCTGAATTCTCTCAATTAGAACAGTAGAGCACGCGCAGGGGAACTGAAAAAAAGCCCCACATCCCCGACCAGGCCGGTGGATGTGGGTGCGTTGTGTTCCAGTAGGACGCTATGCTAAGACTGGATGCTAGTAGATCGTGAGATACCGCTCCAGTTCCCATTCGCTCACATGGAGCCGGTACTCGTCCCACTCCAGCGTCTTTGCTTCCAAATAGCGTTCCGAAACATGTTGGCCCAGCGCCTGCTGGATCACCTCGTCCGCGCGCAGCGCGTCCAGCGCCTCGCCCAAGTCGCCGGGCAACGTCTCCATGCCGCTGCGCGCGCCATCCACATGGTACAGATCTTCTTCCGCGGGAGCGGGCGGCGTCATGCGCTTCTCGATGCCATCCAACCCCGCAGCCAGCATGACGGCAAAGGCCAAGTAGGGGTTGGCGCTTGGGTCTGGGCAGCGCAGTTCACAGCGCGTGCTGCGATAGCGGCCGCGGCTGATGCGCGGGATGCGGATCAGCGCGCTGCGGTTGGTGCGGCCCCAAGAGAGGTAGACCGGCGCTTCATAGCCAGGCACAAGTCGCTTATAAGAGTTGACCAGCGGCGCAATGATCGGCGTGATGGCCGACGCATGGGCCAACTGACCGGCGATGAATTGCAGAGCCGTCTCGCTCAGGCCATATTCGTTGTCCTCGTCATACATAACCGTGTCTTTGGTGCGAATGTCCCACAGACTTTGATGGATATGCATGCCAGAGCCGCTGATGCCCGCGATGGGCTTGGGCATGAAGGTGCAGTGCAGATTGTTCTTTTGGGCAATGGCCTTGACCGTTGTGCGGAAGGTGATGGTGTTGTCCGCGGTATGCAGCGCGGGGCCATAGGCAAAGTCGATCTCGCTCTGGCCGATGGCGACTTCGTGGTGCGCGGCCTCAACGCGAATGCCCAACGATTGCAGCGCGTCGACCATTTGGCGGCGCACGCTGCTCGCCAAGTCGGTGCTTACATCAAAGTAGCCGGCCTGGTCGTGGGGCTTCAAGGGGATGAGGCTGCCGTCGGGGTGGCGCTCAAAGAGGAAGAACTCCAATTCGGGGCCGACCTGATAGTCGAGGCCGAGCGCGGCCGCGCGTTCCAACTGGCGCTTGAGCACGAAGCGCGGATCACCGGCAAACGGTTCGCCATCCGGCGTGTACACATCGCAGATCACGCGCGCGGTGGAAAGGTCCATCTCCCACGGCACGACGGCAAAGGTTGACAGGTCCGGCACCAAGTACATATCGCTTTCGGCGACACGGGCGAAGCCTTCGACCGAGCTGCCGTCGAACCAGACGCCGTGGCTAATGGCCGTATCCCAATGGCCGATAGGAATGGTGAGATGTTTGGCGATGCCGACAATATCGGAAAACTGTAGACGAATGAAACGGATGTCGTTGCGCTTAATAATATCGTCTACGCGTTGAAGTGCTTCCGCCGTGTACTCGGTACTCATGACCAGGAGATCTCCTGTGCAAATAGTATGGGTTGGATGCGCCCGGCGCAGTCCCAGAGCGATCTCTAAAGCTGCGTGGTATAGACCGGGCTATTGTATCACCCAACCGCTGTCAAAGGCCAACATGTTAGAGAAAGATGCAGATTTGAATTGCACAGGTGAATTATACAGGTAAATTGCACAGAGGCGTTGCGCGGGGTCTGGCGCGCCAGATGGCTCCTGTCAAAATGACAGCAACATGGCTAAACGGAAAGCTCGTTGACAGTTAAGAAAGTGGTAAATCACAGTAAACTGTTAATACCCGATGGCGGACAGGAATCGCGTAATAGAAGTTATGTGAAAGTCCCGCAAGCAAATCATCGAGGCTAACATCGAGTGGGAAGGCAGGTTGCGTGTTCTCCTCTGAACGCCCCTCATCTGACCGACACCATTCGACCGTAAAAACAGGGTAAAAACAGCAGTTGTCCTGCTGGTGGAGTCGTTTGGCTTGTGCCAGGCGTGGTTCAACGCGGCCTTTTACGGCGCGGCTGTCCCGCCCAACCTGTCATCCAGACTCGTAGATTGCTGTACAACTGTTATGAAATTGTTGCGGAGGCGCGGCTGTCCGCGCCAAGTGGACCTAAGTAGATGAAGACGGGACAACAGTGATAGACAGCAAGCAAATAAACGAGAGTCATCAAATCATCACACGTACATTGCAAAGGGATGGGCACACTATGCGGAAGAAATTGTTACGCTGGATCGGTGTGGTTGCCATCGCTGCGTTGGCGCTGATCCTAAATGGATTGGCTGTCCCAGCGTATGCACAGAGCACTCCCATCGTGGACGGGCTGCTGGATGACAGCTACCACTTTGATAAGCGGTTGAACTTGCCCGAAGGCGGCAATTTTGCGCCGGGGACGTTGTACCATTACGAGTCGAGCGACGCCTGCTACTGGGCTTATGTCGTGGACCGCAATTACAACGACAATGTCTACTCAAGTGTCGATAACAATTATCTGGCGCTGGATGGGTGGACAAATGGGCATGATTTCCGTGAACTGATCCACAGCGACATGGCAGAGTTCGTGATCCAGTATCCGGGCGGTACGACTCGCACGTTCGAGTTGGACTACATGAACTGGAAACAGACCGACTATGGCGGGCAGCCAGGCAACTTGAGCAAGCTGGTCGATCCGCCAGTGGTGCAGTCGGGCATTCTGCAAACATCGCCCGATACCTATGATGACACGCCCAGCTATTCACAGGGGCTGATCTCGGCGGTGAGTTCGCTGGAATACAACGTGCTCCATTCGGGTTGGTACGAGCAAACAGGGTCCACCGCGGCCTTTGTCAAGCAGTCGCCGCCCTATGACTACAACGATACGCCCGGCCAATACTGGGAATGGCAGATGATCTATGAGTTTTCCACAGAAAAGGTCAA
Source organism: uncultured Litorilinea sp. (assembly GCA_964655505.1). Taxonomy (GTDB): domain Bacteria; phylum Chloroflexota; class Anaerolineae; order Caldilineales; family Caldilineaceae; genus QEUY01. The sequence goes on from CAZZNG010000124.1 coordinate 13,729, forward strand.
CAATAGCTGTGGCGAAGTCGCCGACAACCAGGGTGGCGCACACAATTCACCGGCCAAAGATGTAGGCTCGTCCACCCTCTACCGGGTGGGCAACTATGTGTGGCTCGATTCCGACGGCGACGGCATTCAAAACAACGACTACCAGGACGACCCGGCGTCGGGCATCGCCAATGTGACCGTGCGGCTGCGCAGTGCGAGTACGCACGAGATCGTGCGCGTGACGCAGACCGCGCCGGACGGCTATTACATCTTTAGCAACGTCCCGGCAGGTTCCTATTATGTCGAATTCGTGCTGCCCTACGGCTACGGCTTCACGAAGGCAAATCAGGGCGGCAACGACGAACTGGACAGCGACGCCGACCCCGCAACCGGCAAGACGGCCTCTTTCACGCTCAATGCCGACAAGCTGGACTTGGATGCAGGCCTGGTTGAGCTGCCCCAGGGCGACCTGTGCGTGGAAGATATGGAAAGCACAGTCGATGCGCTGGGCCACTACAGCCTGATTGTCCTGGACGATATCACCGGCAGCGGCCACTCGGAAGGCCGCGTCTTTGTGGGCGGCAACTGGCTCATGGGCGGAACCCAGCCGCTGGGCCACAACATCCCGGACCCGGTACCCTGCTCCGACATGGCGCTGACGGTCGTCGGCAATATCGGCAACAATTCGCAGATTCAGGTCCTCAATGGCGGCGCGACCTATGGCGGCAGCATTCTCGGCGGCTCGGCCATCCAGATGAACAGCGGCTGTTCAGTCGTGCATGATCCAACCCTGTCATCGGAGCCGCTGCGCACCCAGCTTGAAAATGCCTCGCTGACCATGGCAAGCGCGACGGCAAACAATACGCCGACTGTCAACGGCAACAACGTCACCTTCCAAGTCAACAACAAGAACGCGGATGGCCTGGCCGTTTTCAACGTAAACGCCAGCGACATCTTTAAAGACAACGTCGCTGTTGACCTAATCAACACCGCCGACGCCACAACGATCCTGATCAATGTGGCGGGCACATCCATTAAATTCCCTGGCAGCCTCAACTTCGTTGGCAGGCTGGGGAATCCCGATCTCGATCTCTATGAGCGGATCATCTGGAACTTCTACGAGGCCGAGTCGATCAACCTGCAAGCGCAGCGTTTCTCAGGCACTTTGTTCGCGCCGCTGGCAACCGTGCAGGGGACGAACAATATCGACGGCTCCGCGGTGGTGAAGGCGCTGACCAACATCGGCGAAAGCCATGTCTTCTTGTTCGCCCAGAGCAACAAGACGCCGCTCACCAATCTCTGTGAGCCGCCCGCGCCGGAAGGTGCAATCGAGATCACCAAGCGCCAGGACACCCCCGGCAGCGGGCCAACGCTGGCAGGCTGGTCTTTCACCATCACCAATACGACGACGAACGTTTCCTATGGCCCCAAAGCGACTGACGGCAGCGGCAAGGCCACGTTCAACGATCTGCCCTATGGCACGTATGAAGTGTGTGAGACGCTGCAGCCGGGCTGGCTGAATGTCACCCCCCTCTGCCAGACGGTGGTGGTCGATTCGCCGGAGTCCACACCGGCCCAAGTCGAGTTCGTCAACTTTGAACTCGATGCAGACATCACCATCAAGAAGTACACCAATGGCCACGATGCCGACCTGGCTGCCGATGCGCCGCAAGTCGAGCCGGGCAGTACCG